>NZ_JAPEOR010000004.1 GCF_026341125.1 Streptomyces sp. NBC_01142 | reverse complement strand
TGTCAGGGTTCGGAGTTGGGCGTCCAGCAAACCCTGACATCGACTCTGTCCAACGTTGTTGCTGGCCAGGGGAAGGGACCACGAGGCTGTGAGCGTGAATGTCAGCGATGTGCGAGGGAGGGGTGACATGCGGAAACCGCAAGTCCGGGTAACGGTTAACTCCCGCTGCAAGCGGAGCTGCTACTACTGCCGGCCGTCGGGTGAGGCCGTGGCCACCGAGTCCGGCACCGACCTGGCGCCCGAACAGCTGATCGCCGTCGCGAAGGCCGTCCGGGCTCAGGGTGTGGAGAGCATCAAGCTGACCGGCGGGGACCCGGCTCTGTACGAGCCGCTCGTGGAGGTCGTGCGCCGCCTGCGCCAGGATGCCGGCATGAGCGAGGTCGAGGTGATCTCGCGGCACCCGAGGATCGGCGAGCTCGCGCCTGCGCTCGCCGAGGCCGGGGTGACCCTGTTCAACGTCTCCCTGGACACCCTGGACGCGGGACTGCATCACGAGATCTGCGGCGTGAACGACCACGCCGACGTGCTGGCCGCGATCGAGGCGTGCGTGGCCACCGGCGTCCCCGTGAAGGTCAACGTCGTGGTGATGGACGGGATCAACGCCTCGGAGATCGACCCGCTGATCGCGTGGTGCGAGGAGGCCGGGGTCGAGAGTGTGAAGCTCCTCGACATCATCAAGGACCTCGGCGAGGGCAGCGAGAGCTTCGCCCGGCGCCTGGAGATCAAGCGCAGCCGGAACCTTCCCGACCTCTACGTCTCCATGGAGGAGCTCGCGGGCGACCTGCGCGTGCGGGCCATCGACGAGGAGACGGTGCAGCAGGGCGGCCTCGGCCACCCGATGACGGTGTTCACCATGCCCTCGGGCACCAAGGTGGTCCTCAAGGACTCCACCGCCGGCGCCTGGTACGGCTCGGTGTGCCGCGGCTGCCCGCTCTTCCCGTGCCACGACGCGCTGATGGCACTGCGCCTGACCGCCGACGCCCGGCTGCAGTTCTGCCTCCTGCGCGAGGACGTCACCGTCGACCTCGCCCCGCTGCTGGAGACGGACGACCAGGAGACGCTGGCCGCCCAGGTGGAAGCCGCGTTCGAGATGTACGCCGACGCCTACTTCCGGCCCGGCGACGCCACTCCGCAGGAACTGCTGGAGGCGCACCGGTGAGCGGCGTGTTCATGGGGCTTCCCTCCGGGCTGACGACCGTCCCGTCGCCCCCGGCCTCCGAAGCGCGGGAGGGTCTGCCGACGGTCATCCTGGTCTATCCGAAGATCGACCACGAGAAGGACTACGTCTACTTCTGGATGCCGTTCTCGCTGCTGACCATCGCCAAGCCGCTCATGGAGAGCGGCCTGGTGAACGTGGTCCTGTTCGACGGCAATCAGAGGGACGCCGCGGCGTGGGAGCGGCTGCTGGACGAGCACCTCGGGCGGACGGCGTGCATCGGGGTCAGCATCATGACCGGCGGGGGGCAGATCGGGCACGCCCTGGAGATGGTGCGGGCCGCGAAGAAGCGCCGCTTCTGTCCGCCGGTCGTCTTCGGCGGGCCGCACGTCAACGTGCAGCCCGAGCAGACCGCCGCGCACCCGCTCGTCGACGCCGTCCTGCAGGGCCCCGGGCAGAACTCGATGCTCGAGTACGTGAAGTCGCTCCTCGGCCGCGTGCCGCGCCGGCTGGTCCCCGGCCTGCGGATCGACAACGGCGAGTGCGTGATGTGCGGACGGGTGAACCCGCCGCGGACCGGGAACCTGGGCGCCTACCCCTGGGCACTGCTGGACGTCGCGAAGTACATCCGTGATGACCCCACGGTGGCCACCCGCACGCTGAACTACGTCTCCAGCCAGGGCTGCGTCTACAAGTGCCAGTTCTGCTTCGAACTCACCTACCAGCGCAAGTACTCGGCGATGGCCGCCCAGGACCTCCTGGACGACGTGGTCGCGCTCAAGGCCGCGTACGGCATCAACGGGGTGAAGTTCTACGACGCGGACTGGTTCGTGAACCTGCGCCGGTCCATCGGCTTCTGCGACGGGCTGCTCGACCGCGGCGTGGACATCCGGTGGGCGGCCAGCATCAACCCCAACGACATCCTCAAGGCCCGCCGCGCCAAGCTCCCGTTGCTGGAGCGGATCGCGGAGAGCGGCTGCTCGCGGCTGCTGATGGGCGTGGAGTCGGGCAACGACCGCGTGCTGGCCGACGTGGTCCGCAAGGAGATCACCCGCGCGAGCATTCTCGATGTCGCGGCTGACATCGCCGCTCACGGCATTCTCGGCTCCTACACGTTCATCGTCGGGTTCCCCGGCGAGAGCGACGCGGAGATGGAGGACACCTACTCGCTGATCGAGGAGCTGCGGCAGCTCGACCCGCAGCCCGAGACGCGGGTGCACCTGTTCGCCCCGTACCCGGGCACCCCGCTGTGGGAACAAGCCCTGGAAGCCGGATTCACTCCGCCCGCCTCGCTGGAGGAGTGGTCGAGCTTCGACTACTACACCTCCCTGACCCCCTGGACGACCGACGCCACCGCGGCCCGGGCCCGGGAGGCGACCCAGATGCGGCTGGCCCCCGCCCGCTGACACCCCTTACCGTCACGCTGTGCACCGGAATCATCACCCCTCGGGAGACCGGTGCATGGCGGACGGCCCCAGCCAAGAGGAGACCTCGCTTGAGTACCGCACGTGTTCTGCCCGCCCCGCTCGCCAAGGGCGACCGCATCGGCGTCGTCGCCGTGTCCGCGCCCGAACCGGCTCAGAACCCCGACCAGTTCACGCGCGGGCTGGACGCCCTGCGCGGCCGCGGGTTCGAGCCGGTCACCGCCGCCCACGCGCTGGACACCCACGGCTACCGGGCCGGCAGCGAGGCCGCGCTCCTGGACGACTTCCACTCCTTCATCGCCGACCCCGGCATCGCGGCCGTGGTGTGCGCCGGGGGCGGCAAGAACGCCAACCGGCTGCTGCGCGGCCTCGACTACACGCTGATCGGCGCCCACCCGAAGCCGATCGTCGGGGTGAGCGACCCGACGGTGCTGCTGAACGCGATCACCGCCCGCACCGGCATGCCCACCTTCCATGGGCCCGCCGTCCTGTGGGACTTCGGCTCCCCTGACGCTCCCGCGGCCACCGGCGACCACTTCTGTGCCGTCCTCGCCGGCGAGGCGCACGCCGCCCGGATCAACGCCCCGCTGGGGTGGGCCCGCACCGGATCCGCGCAGGGGCCTCTGGTCGCCGGATGTCTGACCTCGCTGCGCTGCCTGCTGGGCACCGTGTGGGAACCCCACTGGCAGGGAGCGGTCCTCGCCTGGGAGGACGCCTTCAAGCCGATCGAGCAGCTGGACCAGACCCTGACCCACTTCCGGGATTGCGGCGTCCTCGACCAGATCTCCGGCATGGTCGTCGGTGAACTCCTCGGCTGCGAGCCCTCCGGCGGGACGGGCGCCCAGCAGATGGTCATGGACCTGTGCGCCGAGTACGACTTCCCCATCGCCGTCGGCCTGCCCTTCGGGCACACCCCCCTCAAGCACACCCTGCCCATCGGGGCCGAGGTCCTCCTCAACTCCACTGCTGAGCACCCCCTCACTATCACCTCCCCCTGGACCGGCCCGGCCGAAGGAGGAGAGCGGTGACCATCGCCCCGGAAGACCGGCGCCTGTACGGCACCCTCCTCAAGCAGCACCCCTCCGAGCGGACCCTGCTGCTGGCCAAGGCCGACATGGTGCGCGCCATGCGCGGCTGGCTGCACGAGACCGGCTACACGGAGGTCGCCACCCCCGTGCTGTGCCAGGACCGCGAGAGCGCCCCGATCCCGCAGTTCGCCACGCTCCACCCGCTGACCGGGCAGTCCTTCCACCTCCGGCACTCCGCTGAGGAACACCTGCGCCGCGTCGTCGTCAGCATCGACCGCGTCTTCGACCTGTCCAAGGCGATCCGCGCCGAGCAGGCCGACGACAGTCACGCGATCGAGTTCACCATGCTGCAGACCGCCGCCCGCGACATCGACCTCCAGACCGGAATCAGCCTGGTCACCGGCCTGGTGCAGCACACGGTGCAGACCACGTTTGCCACCCTGGCCACCCCCGCGGTCGACTTCACCACCATCCAGACGCGGCCTGTCGACGACGCGATCGCCGAGGCGCTCGGCGTCACCGAGGCCCCGACCGGTGCGGAGCTGGTCGAGGCCGCCCGAGGCTGGCTCAAGGACCGCGGCCTGGAGGCGGACGGCACCGACTGGGCGGTGATGGAGGACTTCGTCAAGCACGCCGTGGAGAAGCCCGTCACCAAGCCCACCGTGCTGTACGGATTCCCCTGGGAGCTGCGGCACAACTCCCGCATCAACGAGGCGAGTGGCCGCGCGGAGCGGTTCTCCCTGATAGCGGCCGGCACCGAGATCTGCGACGGCGGGGTCAAGCTGCGTACTGCCGACGACTACCGGCCGATGGTCGAGGCGAACATCGCCCTGCGCACGCAGCTGCACGGCATCCCGGCGGACCGCGGGCCGGTCGACTTCTTCACCGACATCGACTGCGACCCCGCCGACGTGTTCACGTTCGGCCTGGGCGTCGAACGGCTGCTGGCGCTGTGCACCGGCCGGACCGTGTTCGAAGCCCTGACCTTCCCCTACCACTGAGTGAGAGGACGTGTTCCGCGTGACCAGCATGCGCGCCGTCGTCATCACGGAAAGCCTCACCGACGGTGAACTCCCGGCCGTCTTCGCCGGCATGGAGGACCGCCGCTACCCGCATCTGCTCGACGAGCGCACCCCCATCGAGATCATCGAGCTGACCGTGCCGGCCGACCAGGCGCCGGGCCTGGCGCTGGCTCTGTCCGCCGCGCTGAAGTCCCGGCTGTACTACGCCCACCTCATCGACGAGACGCGGATGCTCGTGGTCTTCCCGCGCACCGTCGTCGACATCCCCCGCGGCGACGAGGACGCCATCGCCCACGCCCGGGCCGTCGGCGCCCTGTTCGACATCCCCGACGACCAGATGCGCTTCGCCGAGATGTGGGACACCGACCACCCCGACGCCCCCGCCCAGCCGGAGGCCGACGCCCGGTGACCGCTCCCCCGTCCGCTGTCGCCCCGCTGGCCGTCGTGACCGGCGCCAGCGGGGCCCTCGGCGCAGCGATCCGCACCCGCCTGGTCAAAGAGGGCTGGCAGGTCGTGGCCACCTACCGCACCCGCCCGCCCCAGGACGAGGACTCCTCCTGGGTACGGTTCGACGCCTCCGACGACGCCGCGACCGCCGCCTTACGGCATGCTGTCGACTCCTGCGCGGGCCCGCTGCGCGCGGTGTTCGCCTGCATCGGGGCCCCCTCGACCAAGCAGACCGTCGCGGACACCGACGTCAGCGAGTACGAGGCGGTCCACCAGGCCAACGTCGTCAGCTTCGTCCGCACCTGGCACGCCCTCGCCGACCGGGCCCGGCACGACGGCGCCCGCGTTCTGGCGGTCGGCTCCGACGCAGGACAGGCGGCCCGTCCCGGCAACGGCCCGTACACCGCGGCGAAGGCCGCCCTCGCCTCCCTCGTCACCACCCTGGCCAAGGAGGAGCTGCACCACGGCGTCCGGGTCAATCTCCTCGCACCGTCGCTCATCGACTCGCCCCTCGCCCGGCAGATCATGTCCCTCAAAGGCGTCACCGACCCCGACGCCTACTACGAGCAACTGCCGTGGGGACGCCCCCTGTCCCTGGACGAGGTCGCCGCCACCTGCATCGACCTCGCTACCGCTGAGCAGTGGTCGTACGCCACCGGCCAGATCTATCCCCTGGGGGCGGCACTCTGATGGTCGACGCCGTCCGCGCCCGGCAGCTGGGCATCGTGCACATGCTCCGCAGCCGCACCAACGTGCCCGCCAGCGAGCTGGCCGACCGCTTCGGCGTCACCGAACGCACCATCTACCGCGACATCACCACCCTCACCGCTCACGGCATCCCCATCCAGGCCCAGCCCGGCAAGGTCGGCGGATACCGGCTCTCCCCCGATACCGCCCTCGACCCGCTCACCATCGACTCCGACCACGCCCTGCGGCTGTACGTCCTGGGATTCCTCGACCCCGACGCCGCCGCCACCGAAGACCGCGCCCGCGCGGTCGGCATCAGCGACACCGTCCAAGAGGTCATCCGGCGCCTGGCCCGGCGCATCCACTTCGACACCGCCGACTGGTACTGGCGCGACGAAGGCTCCGGGCACCTTCCGATCCTGCGCACCGCCATGCTCGCCGCGACCGCCGTCGAAGCCACCTGGCGCTCCAAGACCGGGAGCCAGGAGACCGCCCTCCTCAAGCCCTACGGCGTGGTGTGGAAGGCAGGCGAGTGGCACATGGTCGCCGCCCGCGCCACCGGCGGCCCCTCCCGGTTCCGACTCAACCTGGTCGACCGGCTGGTGCCCACCGACCTGACCTTCGCCTACCCCGAGTCCTTCTCCGTCCGCGACTGGTGGACGCAGACCATGGAGGACTACGGCAAGGGCGAGGTACGCGTCGCCCTGAACGTCACGGCTGCGGCACGCGACGAGATGCTGCGCCTCAGCCTGAAGTCCACGTCCCAGGTCCATGAACACGACGACGGGTCCCTGACGATCGTGCTGTTCGTCGACCGGTGGGAGTGGTTGATCCCGCTGGTCAGCAGCTACGGCCCGGACGTCGTCGTCACCGAACCGGAAGCGCTGCGCGCGGCGATAGCCGGCCAGCTGCGCCGCACCCTGGCCGTCTACGACACCGCCGCGCCCCCGGGCCCAGCGCCGCCGGACGGACTCCCCGACGACGACTCCCGCCTGAGATCCACCCACGGCCGCCACCCAGGAGCATGACGTGACCCCCCGCCACCTCGAACACGCCGACACCATCGAACTGCCCGTCACCGGAGACGGGCCCTTCGACTTCCTCCACACCCTCTGGAAGCCGTCCCACTACGCCACCGGGCTCGAGGCACACACCGCCACCCGCTCCTGGCGCACCTTCCGGGCCGGCGACCTCGTCACCGGCGTACGCCTGCACGCCGAAGACCAGCTCGTCATCGCCGACATCTACACCGACGGCGACTACAAGCCCAGCCACGGCGAGCACCTGGTACGCCGACTGACCACTTCCTACGGACTGGACGAAGACCTCAGCCAGTTCACCGAACTCGCCGCCGCCGTACCGCAGATGAGCGAGCCGCTCCAAGCGCTGTCCGGCATGCGGCAGAGCTGCCCCGAAGACCACTTCGAGATCGCGGTGGTCGCCCTGCTCCTGCAGAACGTCACCATCGCCCGCACCACCCAGATGACCCGCAACCTCCTCACCCACCACGGCCAGCTCGTCCACTTCGACGGCATCACGCTCCGGGCCTGGTTCACGCCCGAGGAACTGGCGCACGTCTCCGCCGAGACCTTCAAGGAACAGGACCGCCTCGGATACCGCGCCAAGACCCTGCCCCACTTCGCCGCCTTCTTCCGTGATCACACCACCGAGGAACTCCAGAGCGCCGGCGACCTCGTGCAGACCTTCCAGCAGATCAAGGGCGTCGGCCCCTACACCGCCGCGATCATGGCCTCCCACGCGTCCCGGAACAGCGACTCCTTCGGCCTGGACGTGTGGAACCGCAAGATCCTCGCCCGTCGGCTCCTCGACGCCGAAGACGCCGTGCCGGAAGCCGTCACCCGCCGCCTGAACGAACTCTTCCCCGGCCACGCCGGAACCGCCGGCCTGTACTTCGTCGAGCACGAGTACCTCAACACCCCAGTAGCGCCACTCCTCGACCCGGACGGCATCGACGCCTGGAACGAGGCCCTGGAACACCCCGCCCCCTGACCTGACCCCACCACCCACCCGGCAGCGGCCCGGCCGACGCTGCCGTCACAGGCATGCGTCCACGGCCGCGAGGACAAGTCCACGAACGGGTGACACGCCGCGTTCGAGTTCATCTCCGCCGACCCCGGGCGCGGCCCCGGCGCCCACTACCCATCAATAGAACATTCGTCCAATATCTGCCCCCGACCAAGCCGTTACGGACCCCCCACGGGGGCGTTCTTAGAGCACCAGTACCCCTCACGCGCCCAGACGGAGGACGCCATGAATCCCGTACTCGCCCTTGCACATCAGCCTCTCGGATTCGAACAGCGGCGGCCCTCGACTACTCCTCTCGCCCGCCACGCACAGCGGGTTGACGCCGTCGCCCCCCGCTCAGCACGACCGGATACGAGGTGGACCGCATGAGCGAGCCCACCCATGCAGCGACCAGCCACCGCGGCAGGACGCAGGCGCGCCGGCACGCCCCTTCGTCGATGTCGCCCGCCACCCACGACGGTGGCTGCCGGGCGGCATCTTCCAGGGTTCTGCCCATCAGCCAGCCTGTCCTGGCAACGCGGCACGCGGTCAGCGGGAGCCGATCATGACCGATCCGTTGCGCCCGGCCGCACCGAGCGCCCGATCCGTGCCGCACGCACGTACCGAGCCCGTGCCGCTCCCTCCGGCGTCTGCCCCGCCTTCGCCCGAAGGCGCGGAGCTCGGCGACGAACTCAAGGATGCCTACTGGTCGACCTGGGATGGTGAGGCCTCCCGCACCAGCATGTGGAAGATCTTCGCCAAGCTCCCCGCGATCATCCGCCGCGTATTGGGGATGGCGTGGCGCGCCGACGCACGGGCCACCTCGGCCGTGATCGTCCTGCAGCTGGGTTCGGCGGCGATGGCGGCGTTCGGGCTCCTGGCCTCGATCGGCGTCCTGCAAGCCCTCTTCGCCCAGGGCGCCACCCCAGACCGGATCCGCGCCGCGTTCCCGTCCCTGGCTCTGGTGGCTGGGCTGCTGATGTTCCGTGCCGTGCTCGATGCCGGGGTCGCCTTGTATCAGGCCCGGCTGACACCGAAGATCCGCCGCATTGTCGAGATGGATTTCCTTCGCCTGGCGGCCCACGTGCGGCTTGAGGCCGTCGACGACGCGAACTGGGCGGATGACTCCAACCGCGCCAACGACCGGGGGCTCTACTACGCGCGCCAGTCCATCACCCAGATCATGGAACTCGCGTCCGCGCTCCTCGGACTCATCGGTGCCGCCTCTGTTCTGACCCTGCTCCACCCGGTTCTTCTGCCGCTGCTTCTCGCCTCGGTGATTCCGCAGGGGCTCGCCTCGGTGCGCTCCGCACGCATGCGGTTCCTCAGCCAGGTCCGCTACAGCACCCTCCAGCGGCGCGTGCGGCTGTTCACCTGGCTGCTGCTGGACCGGGACGCTGCCGCGGAGCTGCGCTCCTCGACCGCGCAGCCGGCATTGCTGGGCGAGCACGAGCGCATCGCCCGGCGGATCGAGGAGGAGGACACCCGGCTGGGGCGGGCCGAGGCCCGCACGGCACTGTTCGGCCGAGCAGTCGGCGGTGTGGCCACCGGCCTGACCTACGCCGCGCTCGCCTGGATGACGATCGTGGGCTGGCTGCCGCTGGCCTCCGGCGGCGGCGCCGTTCTGGCAATCCGGGCCAGCCAGGGCACCCTGACCCGGATCGTCCTCGCGACCCACTACGTGTACGAGCACGCCCTGTGGGTGTCGGACCTGTACACCTTCCTGGAGAAGTGCCGCACGTTGCTCCCACGCCGCACCGGGATCGCCGCACCCGGCCAGGTCAAGACGATCAGCATCGAGAACGTCGCCTACACCTACCCCGACGGGAAGAAGCCCGCGCTCAACGGCGTGTCCCTGGAACTGGCCGCAGGCTCCACCGTCGCGTTCGTGGGGGCGAACGGCTCGGGCAAGTCCACGATGTCCAAGCTGATCGCCGGGTTGTACGAGCCGACGGCCGGCAGCATCACCTGGGACGGCACCGACGTGCTGACGATGGACGCCGAAAGCGTGCAGGCCCAGGTAGCCATGGTCCTCCAGGACCCAGTGGAGTGGCCGCTCTCGGCCCTCGCGAACATCACCATCTCCACCGGGACGATCACGCAGGCCGATCCGGAGCGGGCACACGAGGCCGCGACGGCGTCCGGCGCTGACAGGGTCATTGCCGGGCTGCGCCAGCAGTGGACGACCCCGCTCTCGAAGCGGTTCAAGGACGGCGAAGAACTCTCCGGCGGGAACTGGGCGAAGTTCGCCGTGGCCCGCGGTCTCTACAAGGACGCCGCGGTCCTCCTGCTCGACGAGCCGACCGCCAGCATGGACCCGCGTGCCGAGCACGCCGCCTACACCGCTGTGCTGCGCGGCCGCCGTCGCGCGGACCGCATCACGATCCTGATCTCCCATCGGCTGGCCAGCGTGATCGAGTGCGATCGGATCTTCGTGTTCCAGGACGGCCAGATCATCGAAAGCGGTGATCACACTTCGCTGATGGCTCAACACGGCGAGTACCACCAGATGTTCACCCTCCAAGCCGCCGCCTACCAGGCCGAGGCTCCGAGCAGGAACGGGGACAGCGGATGAGCGCCGCCGACAGGCGGATCGCGCCCGCCCCACGCACTGAGTGGCCGGAGCACTTCGAGGACCACCTGGCCGGGATCGACTGCCCGATCTGCACCAACGACTTCACCGCCGAGGACATCACGTGGGGCCTGCTGATCAACAAGGGCCCGTTCGCCAACGCCTATCTGTGGCGCAGCGGTCAGGTCCGCGGCTATGTGGTGGTGATTTTCACCGCGCGGCACGTCGCCGAGCCGACCGCGATGACCTCCGCTGAAGCCGCGGGTTTCTGGAACGAGGCGCTGGCCGCCGGTCGCGCGGTGGAGCAGTACTACCGCCCGCTGAAGCTCAACTACCAGCTCCTCGGTAATGCCGTGCCAACGGCATTACCACATCACTCCCCGGCGCTCTGCCGCCCAGGATCCAGCGCCCGGCGGGCCGCTCCCTTTCGACGTCCTCGATCACGGCCGTCAGGACGAGGAGCAGTTGCAGTCCGACGCCCGGGGCCTGCGCGAGCTGCTGGGCTGGACCGGGTCCTCGGTGGTGTCACGGTGAGCGCGGAGTCCGCCGTGATGGTGGTGGCGGGAGTCCTGGCGCTGTACTACCGCATCATCCCGACCGAGGTCTCCGAGGGGCCGTCAGGGACCGCCACCTGCAACTACGTGGCCCGGGATGCCGAGGGCCGGCGATGGTTCGTGAAGGCCTATCCGGCGAGCGCTGATCTGGTGGCCGAGCGGCGCGCCCTCGAGCTGGCCGAGTTCGCCGCGCGCGGCGGGGTCCCGGCACCGGTGATGCGCCGCACCCTCGACGGTGATCTCATCGCGGCGGGCGGCGGGTTGTCGGTGTCCGTCGCCGCGTTCGTTGAAGGTGCCGAGACAGCGGAAGACGGTCTGTCCGGCAAACGGTGGGCCGCCGTCGGCGAGACCGTGGGCCAGCTGCACCGCACCCTCGCCCGCCATCCGGACGGGCCGCCGCGCCGCGCCCCCGCCCGCGAGGTCTGCGACGTCAAGCGAGGCCGACAGCGCTTGGAGCGACTGCTCGCCCGCTATGCGAAGCAGCCCCCGAGCTGCCCCTTCGAGGTATGGGCGAGGGAAGCCGCTCGGGAGCGGCTGGAGGGACTCGCCGCCACGGCTTCCATGCTCAAAGCACTCCCGCCGACCCTCGCCGTGCAGATCGTTCACGGCGACCTTTCCTCCCTGAACTTGATGCTGAAAGGCGAGAAGGTCGCCGCAGTGATCGACTTCCGGCCGCCGTCGCACCGCAGCCCGATGTGGGAGCTGGGCCGCATCGTCCTCGACCCGCGCACGGTTCTCGCCGCCCCCAACTGGCCCGCGGGTCTGGCCGCAGCCGTCGCTGCCTACCGGGAGGCCAACCCGGCCATGTCGACGGAAGACCTGCTGACGGTGCCACGGGTAGCGGCCGGCTATCTGGCCTGCTCCGCATACCCCCTCTCCGAGCCGCTCGACGACCCGTCCGCGGTCACCTCTCAGCTGGAGGCGTACGGGCGGGACCGGCATCAGGCGCAGCGTGTGCTGTGGGAGCGCCTGACGGAAGCCGAGGAGGTGCTCCATGACCTCCTCCACTGACCCCTCCTCCTCCCCCGGCGCCCGGCTGTCGCTGTGGCGACACCGCGACTTCCGGCGCTACCTGACCGGGCAGGCAGCCAGCGTGACCGGCAGCTCGATCAGCAGCATGGTGATCCCCGTGCTGGCGGTGCTCGAACTGGACGCGACCACCGCCGAGGTCGCCTGGTTGACGTTCCTGGGCCAACTGCCGCCCGCACTGCTGGCGTTGCACGCCGGGGCCCTCGCCGACCGCCATTCCAAGCGGAAGCAGATGATCACCGGCGACCTGGTCAGCGCTGTCGCGCTGGCCAGTGTGCCGGTGGCGGCCGCGCTGGACCGGCTGTCCCTGACCCAGCTGATGGTGGTCGCGGCCGTGCAGGGCGCGGCGGGGGTGCTGCACGATGCCGCCGCGATCAGTCTTCTGCCCGGCCTGGTCGACCGGTCCCTGCTCCAGCGGAGCAACAGCCGCATCGGCGGGCTTTTCGCCGTCGCCGCCACCGCGGGCAGCAACCTCGGCGCCGCCCTGACCGCGCTCCTCGGCCCGGCCCGGGCGCTTCTCGGGGACGTCCTGTCCTACCTCGTCAGCGCCTGGTGCACCGCCCGCATCCAGGCCCTCGAAAGCCCCCGGCCGGCAGCGGAAGAGCGCCGGCTGCACACCGAGATCGGTGAGGGCCTGCGCTACGTGAACGGCGACCACCGGCTGCGCACCCTGACCCTCGTCAACGCCACGACCTCGTTCGCCCTGGCGCTCCTCAATACCTTGTGGGCGCTGTACTTGCTCCGGTCCCTCGCCCTGGGCCCGACCGCGTTCGGCGTGGTCCTGGGTATCGGAGCCCTGGGCGCGGCGGCGGGTGCTCTGGCCGCCCCGTCGCTCGCGGCGCGGTACGGGCCCGGGCCGATGATGCTCGCCGCGCTCGCGATCACTCCGCTCACCCAGGTCCCTCTGCTCCTCGCCTCCTCGGGCCTGGTCTGGCAGTTCGCCATCGGTGCCGCCCTTTTCCTTCAGCTGGCTTGCGCCGGGGCGGCGGGGACGACCCAGCGCACCATTCGCCAGGTCATCACCGCCGACGGCATGCAGGCCCGCATGCAGGCCGTGAGTACCTGGCTCACCTCCGGTGCACGGCCGGTGGCCGCGCTCCTCGCCGGCGGACTCGGCACCTGGATCGGCGTGCGCCCCACCCTGGTTGCCGGTACCTGCCTCCTCGTCGTCCCCCTGGTGGTTCTCTACCGCTCCCCGCTGCGCAGTCTGAAGGACATGCCCGGCTCACCCGCCGTGGCTGCTCCTTCAGCCGAGGCCGTCACACCTCCGACGCCGTCGGGGCCGATCGTCCCGAATCCCGCAGTCGCCGTGGATGTGCGGCACGACCGCTCTTCGGAAGGTGGCCCGTGAGCACGAACCCGGACACGGCGCCCATGGCCCGGAGCCGTCATCGGCGGCCCCGCCGTCGGGCGCGCCCCTCCTGCTCAGCACCTACTCCCTGCCCTTCAACGTCCGAGGTGATCACGTGCCGCCCTCCCGCTCTCATATCCGCGCGACCGTCGAGGCCTATCTCAGCCGGCATGCCGAGGAACGGGACGCTCTGGAGGGGTTGCTGGCTGTCCTGGACGGCACCGGGGAGCCGTCGAGCCGGGCCACGCTGCCCGGTCACGTCACCTGCAGCGCGGTGGTCATCGACCGCGACCGGCGGGTGCTCCACATCGGCCATCGGGTGACAGGGCTGACCCTTTGCCCAGGCGGCCACGTTGAGGCGGGTGACCGTACGCTCCTGGCCGCGGCCGTGCGGGAGGTGTGCGAAGAGGCCGGGCTGCGTCCCGGCGACCTGTGCCTGACCCCGCAGTTCCTCGACGAGCCGATCGACGTGGACGTCCATGACATCGACGCCAATGCGGCCAAGGGCGAGGCCGCTCACCAGCACTTCGATGTCCGTTTCGCCTTCTACCTCACCGCCGAGCAACCGCCCGCGCTCGCTCTGCAGGACGAGGAAGTCGCCGGGGCCCAGTGGCTCCCGTACGCCGACGTGCGCTCGCCCACACTGCGGGCCAAGCTCCTCGCTGCCGAGCCGCACGGCCTGGATGGGCGCCCGGAGCCCGTCAGCGCCAACGCCCTTATCCACAACGGAGCTGGCCGGTACCTCCTTCATCTACGAGATGACCGCGAAGGCATGTGGGAGCCCTGGGTCCTGGCCCTCGTGGGAGGCAAACGGTCGCGGGACGATGCCAGCCTCGAGGCGACACTGCGGCGCGAGCTCGCCGAGGAGACGCCGGGCCTGGAACCCACGGGCCTGATGCCGTTCGCCGTCCAGGAGGCGACGAGCGTCGACGGCCTGGCGGTGCCCATCAGCGTCAAACAGGACACGCGGCGGGCGCCTGGGCCCACGTGCGCCAGGGCGTGCTCACGCGGCTCCAGCAGGCGCAGGCGCTGCTCCCCGGCGGCGTGCAGTTGCTGTTCATCGAGGGCTACCGGCCCCCGTACCTGCAGCGCCGGTATTTTGAGGAGTACAGCGATGACCTCGCCCACGCCCATCCGGACTGGCCGGCCGCCACGCTTCGCGAGGCCGCCAGCCGATTCGTTTCGCCTCCGGAGATCGCTCCGCACTCCGCCGGCGCGGCCGTCGACGTGACGCTGATCCACCACCAAGGCCGCGAGCTGGACATGGGCACGAGCGTCAACGCCTCCCCGGAGGAGTCCAACGGCGCCTGCTACACCGACGCCCCCAACCTGAGCGACCGGGCCCGCACGAACCGGGCCGCCTTGGGCCGCGCACTGTCCACCGCAGGCTTGATCAACTACGGGACCGAATGGCACTGGTCGTACGGCGACCGGTACTGGGCGCTGCAGACCCAGCAGCTGGTTGCCCTCTACGGCCCCGTCGAACTGTCCTGACACCGACCACCCCGCCTTCCACCAATGAGGAGCGATCTGTGGGATACACCCGGACTGACTGGTCGGAGCACTACACCGAAGGGCGAGGCTTCCGACGGCTCGGGGACGAGGAGAAGGCGCTGCTCGTTGAGCACGCGCCGGCGCCCGAGGGCGGCTGCGCGCTCGACGTCGGCTGCGGAACCGGCGAGATGGCCGCATACCTCGCCTCGCTCGGTTACACCGTCGACGGCGTGGACTTCGCCGAGGGCGCTCTCGCGCGGGCCCGCGCGGAGCACGCCGGCGTGGAGGGGGTGCGCTGGCTGTGCCTGGACGTGGAGTACGACGACCTGGCCGACCTCGCCGAGGCCGGCTACGACCTGATCGTCGTGCGGCTGTGCATCGTCTTTATCCGCGATCGTGCTCGTGTCCTGCGCCGTCTGGCCGCGCGGCTGCGCGAGGGTGCGGTGCTGGTCATCATCACTCCGGTCGTGGAGAACACGGCGGAAGAGCGGCGCCACATCGCGCTGGACGAGAAGGAGCTCGACGCGCTCACCGACGGGTTCGAGCACGTCGAGCGGTTCGACGCGGAGGGCCTGGCGGTGCTGGCCTTGCGCGGGCCGGCCGGGTCGTTCAGCGCGGAGGAGAAACTGCGGCCCGAGCCGCAGGCCGTTTTCGGTGCTGCGATGGTGGTCACCGACGCATTCGGCAGGGTCCTGCTGGGCCGCTCGACCCGGGGCATGTGGGAGCTGCCCGCGGGCCGCGTCGAGACAGGCGAAGCCGCACCGGCTGCCGCTGTACGGGAGTTGGCGGAGGAGACCGGGCTGACCACGCGCGTGGAGGACGCTCACGTCATCACCGTGCTCCACGACGACCGGCTGGACGTGCGCCGCATCACCGCCGTGGTCCGCGTCACCAACTGGGACGGTGACCTCGGCCTGCCCGAGCCGCACCGCTTCGTGCGCTGGGAGTGGCACGACCTGAACACCCTGGACACCCTCGGGAAGATCTTCGCGCCCAGCGCCCAGGCCCTCACCGCAGTGTGGCCCGGAGTGCTGCCGGGGCTGCCGCCCGTCCACTCCTACGCGTGCATCACCGCCGTCCCGCCGCTGCCCGGAGAGCCAGCCGAGGCCGGCCGGCTGCGCGAGCGGATGGCGGACACCGTGATCGGCAAAGGCTGGGCGCCCTCGCCGCAGGTCCAGGCGGCGCTACGCGAGGTCCCCCGGCACCGGTTCGTCCCCGAGGCTCCGCTGGAGACGGCCTACCACGACGACCTCGCCGTGGTGACGGTCCGGGAGTCGCCCCAGACCGCGCTCAGCTCCGTCTCCGCGGCCTGGCTGCAGGCCGACATGATCGAGCAACTCCGGCTGGAGCCGGGGATGACCGTGCTGGAAGCCGGATCGGGCGGCTACAACGCAGAGCTCCTGGCGCACGTCCTCGGACCCCGCGGGCGCGTGGTGACCGTGGACGTCGACCCGTACGTGGTGCACCGCACCAGGCGGCTGTGCGCGGAAGCCGGCAGCGGCCGAGTCACCGCCGTCCTCGGCGACGGCGGTCTCGGCGCGCCCGGACACGTCCCCGCCCAGGGGTTCGACGGGGTGATGATCACACACAACGCGGCTGACATCGCCCCGGCCTGGCGGGAGCAACTCGCCGAGGGGGCGCGGTTGGTGGTGCCGCTGGAAATGGGCGGCTACACCCGCTCGCTCACCCTGGTGCGGCGCGGCGACGTGCTGCACTGCGAGCACTGGACGTACTGCGGGTTCGTGCGGGACCGCGGCGCCGCCGCCCGCACGGCCCCCGCCGTCCGTCTTGCCGACGCCGAGGTCACTGTGCGGTGGGAAGACGGTGGTCCTGGCAACGCCGCCGGGCTGGAGGAGGCGCTGCGCGGGCGCCGGCACGAGCTCACCACCGGTCTCGTGGTGCGGGGGACCTTCAACTTCGAGACTTTGCAGGTCTACGCCGCGACCACGCTGCCCGGGTTCTGCCGCCTGGCCGCCCCGGAAGGATCCACGCTGGTCACGCAGCGGGACGCGGCCGCGATGCTGGCGGACGACTCCCTCGCCTATCTGACCTATCGCGTGGTCAAGGGCGCCCCAGATCCGGCCGACCGCCTCACCGAGTTCTTCATCCACGCGTACGGCCCGGCCGCCGACGAGTTGGCGAAGCGCTTCGCTGACTGTGTGCGCACCTGGGACCAGAAGGTGCGCGAGAGCGGCTACCCGCCGATGACCGTCCATCCCGCTGGCACCCCTGACGAGCAACTGCCAGCCGGTGATGTGCTCGACAAGCCCTCCGCACGGCTCGTCTTCCAGTGGCCGGACCGCGCTTCCGACGGAGTGCAGGGCCTGCTTGCAGCAGGCGGACAGCGTGCCTGACGCCGACGGAGTGATCCCCGTCGACGGCCGCCCGCCCTTCGTCTGATCCCCGGCACTCTCCGCCCCTGAGAAAGGCCTCCAACCCGTGGCGACCCCCACTCCCCACCCAGCGGGCACACCAAGCAGCTCACAACGACCATCCCGAAACCAGAGGCGCACGACCGCAACACCGTGAACACACATTGCGCCTGCGTGCTCCCCTGTGCATCAAAGAATCGCATTCTGATGGTTTACGGAGACCCGATAAATTTGCGAGGGCGCGAGAGAGAAGAGGACCGCAATAGGGACCTTCCGCTCTGAATTCATTAACATCTTCCTATGACGCGCCCAGACATAGCGGAACAGTCGGCAAGTCACCTCATTCCCGCGCAGAGTCATGCGCTGGACGTACCGAACGTGCGTAACTTCCGCGATGCCGGAATCTCCTCACTGAAGACCGGCCTGCTCTTCAGGTCAGGGTCACTCAACCGCCTCACCGACGCTGGGGTGGAACGCATCCGCGAACTCGGCATCCGCACCGTGATCGACCTGCGCAGCGGTGCCGAGAACAACGTCTGGCCTGGCCAGAAGCAAGGTCTGGAGGTCACGTGGATCGCGCTACCCGCTCTGCCGGACCGGGCCGGGCTCAAGCGGATGGGGCTGAGCGACTTCTCGGGGTTCGACGGGAAGGACTGGCCGGTGGATCCCGGGAGGCTCTACCCGTTCATGGCGGTCTACGCCGGGCCCGCCATCGCGCGGCTGGTCAAAGAGCTCAGCCGTCCAGACGTCGCGCCGGCGGTCGTCCAGTGCGCCGTCGGCAAGGACCGGACGGGTCTGGCCATGGCCGTGATCCAGTCACTGCTCGGCGTGGCCTGGCAGGACATCGTCGCGGACTTCGTCCAGTCCAACATCGAGCTCGCCCTCGCAGCCGGCCCTACCTCCTTCGTCGACGAGGCGGGAGTGACGCGGTACTCGCACCCCGTGTCCGAAGAACTTCTCCGGTCCGCCATGGAGATCATCACCGCTGACCACGACGACCTCGCCGCCTACCTCCAGGCGCACGGGGCGACACCGCAAGACCTCACCGCGCTGCGGTCACTGCTCCTGCCCTGACAGAGTGCCGACCGTCTGCGGCCCACCGCCCACAAGAGCGGCGGGCCGCAAAGCAACTGGCGACTCTGCGCCATCTTGCGGGTGACGCTCCGTGCCGAGAAGGTCACCCACAGGCCGCGCAAGAGACGCGTGGAACTCGTGCTCGCTGATCGGCCCCAGTCAAAAGAGGTCGTCTCCCGGGCACGTCCCGAAATTACCGATCTTGAAAACGGCGCGCTTTCCACACCATGGTGTCGACTTCAGCGACCTTGGGCCGCCGCAGCTCCCGGCTCCGCTAGGCTCGCTCGGGTTGCAGGACGGACTCTGGATGTCCTGGCATAAATGAGTGCTGCGCGGTGCGCGCGAGCCAAATGGCGATCAAGGTGTGGGAGCGACGGCAATGACTGATGCGTCAGGTGGTGCTGTCGCACTGACAGGGGGTCGCATGGCGTCGGAAGTCCTCCGAAGGGACGACACGGTACTTAGGCCCGCGTCGGATTCCTCGGAATTCATGGCTTCCCTTCTGAAAATCTTCGAGCAGCAGAATTTCCTTGGGGCTCCGAAATACCTGGGTCAGGTGGACGGCAAAGACATCCTCTCCTATATCGAGGGCGACGTTCCGGCGAAATTCCAGCCCTGGTCCAACGACCAGGTGAGGGCAGCGGCCCGTCTTCTGCGTGAGATGCACGACGCCACGCGGGGAAGTGATCTGGCCGGCCGGTTCGACGTGGTGTGCCACCACGACCCGGGGCCGAACAACTACGTCTTCCAGGACGGTGTTCCGGTCGCGCTCATCGACTTCGAGCAGGCTGCTCCAGGAGGTCGGTTGGAGGACGTCGCGTACATGGCCTGGACGTGGTCGATCTCGTCCAAGCAGGTCATGCCCCTGGAGGACCAGGCGGCACAGGTACGGCTCATCGCCGACGTGTACGGGCTGGAGGACGCCGAGCGCCGCGCCCTGGTCGACTGCATCCTCGAGCGCCAGTCGCGCAACGTCCGCTTCTGGGCGGAGTTCTTGGCACACCCGGAGACTGCCCCTGCTGCTCCGGACGTCCTGGCCGATCGGATCGCCTGGAGCAAGCGGGAGCATCACTTCGTCTACGCGCACCGTGAGGTCTTCGACCGGGCGCTGGCCTGACGTTCGGGCTCAGCCGCCGGCCTGCGGGGCGGGGTGGCTCGGCGCCGGGGGGAGCCCGAACATGGCCCCGCTGGTGCGGGCGAGCTGAGCGATGTCGACGGTCCGTCCGTCACGGCTCACGAACGGTGGTACGGGATGGTCGAGGGGCGGGTTGGCCAGGAAGAGCACGGTCAGGCGTCGCGGGAGCCGGTGGTTGCGGACCTGGTGGTAGAGCGGGGGGATATCGTCACCGGTCATCGTGGTGAGGAGGCTGCCGGGCATCGCCAGGAGCTGGCTGTCGTGGACCGGGACGGAGCTCATCCGCCCGTCGGTTTCGATCTCCAGTCCCGGGCCGTCGGCGACGGCCAGCGTGAGCAGGTGACCGTCCTCGTGCCGGTCCTGCAGCAGGTCGCGGTCGCTGGGGTGGTACCAGTTGATCTCGAGGTAGGAGTAGTCGCGGAACGGCAGGGCCTCTTCCCGCTGTTGCCCGTAGTGGGCCGCCAGCTCGGCGAGCACGTTCTCGGTGATGGCGGCGGCCACGGCCCAGTAGTCGCGGAGCGCCTGGAGAAACGGCGTGACGGTGGGCGCGTCGTGGTGCGGGACTGTGGCGGGGTTGTCCGCCCAGTAGGTGAAGCTCTCGTTCATGTCGGGCCGGTCAGGGCTGATGGAGTACTGACGCCCGTACGGGCGGAAGCCGTAGGTGAAGTCGGCGCTGCCGTGGTTGCGCTTGACGGCCTCGTCCTGGATGAAGAAGTCGGTGGCCGCCGTGTGCAGCGCGGTCAGGGCCTTGGCGGCGTCCGCGGGCAGGTCGATAGTGGCGCGGGCGTGTGCGAGAAGCTCGGCGGTGATGGCGCTCGGGGTCATGGCGGACTCCTTCGGGCGGGCGCGTTCGGTGGGGCGGCCGGTCACAGGAAGTAGAGACGGCTGAGAGCGGTGTGCTCGGCGGGCGGCGAGCTGATGGGGGTGTCGTCGAGGGTGACGCGGCCGTCGCCGGGGTCGACCCGGACGTGGCCGGTGCGGTCGTTGAGGCGCATGGTGGCCAGCCCGATGCTGCGGGTGTCGCGGACGGGGACGCGGCGGCGGCGGGTGGGCAGCTGGTCGGCACCGCTGGCGTGGGCGGCCTGGCTAACGAAGGCGACGGACAGGTCGGCCGCGGTCTCCCCGAACGCGCCGAACTGCGGCCCCAGCACGAGGGGTTGGCAGGTCTCGGTGGAGGCGTTGGGGTCTCCCGTGACCCCGTAGGCGGGGTACCCAGCCTTGAGGACGAGGTGGGGCTTGGCGCCGAAGTAGCGGGGGTCCCACAGCACGATGTCGGCAAGGCGCCCGGGGGTGAGGGCGCCGATCTCGTGGGCCATGCCGTGGGCGAGGGCGGGATTGATGGTGAGCTTGGCGACGTAGCGCAGGATGCGCTCGTTGTCGTCGGTGGTCGGCTCGGGATCGAGGGTCTTCATCTTGGCGGCGACGGCGAACGTGCGGCGCACGGTCTCGCCGATGCGGCCCATGGCCTGAGAGTCCGAGGACGTGATGGGGATGACGCCGAGGTCGTGGAGGACGTCTTCGGCGCCGAGGGTGCCGGTGCGGATCCGGTCGGCAGCCAGGCGCAGGGCGTCGGGGCTGCCGGGGTCGAGCCGGTGGACGGTGGCGATCATGTGGAGGTGTTCGGCGGCGGTGTCGCGGGTGAAGGGCAGGCCGGGGTTGGTGGATGAGCCGATGATGTTGGGGACGCCGGCCATCTGCAGCACGTTGGGGGCGTGTCCGCCGCCGCAGCCTTCGACGTGGAAGGCGTGCAGGGTGCGGCCGGCGATGACGGCGAGGGTGTCGTTGACGTAGAGGGCCTCGTTGAGGGTGTCGCTGTGCAGGGCGACTTGGACGTCGTGTTCGTCGGCGACGGTCAGTGCGGTGTCGAGGGCGCGGGCGTGGGCGCCCATGTCCTCGTGGACCTTGAAGCCGGACGCGCCGCCTTCGGCCAGGGCCCGGACGAGTCCGGCGGGGTGGGAGCTTGAGCCTCGGGCCAGCAGGGCGATGTTCACGGGCCAGGCGTCGAAGGCGCGCAGGGCGTGGTGCAGTTCGGTGGGGGCGGTCACGCCGCAGCCCCAGGTCGGGCCGAAGTTCTGGCTCACGACGGTGGTGACGCCGGCGGCGAGGGCGGCGTCCAGGATGCGCGGGGAGACGAGGTGGACGTGGGTGTCGACGATGCCGGGGGTGGCGATGAGGCCTTCCCCGGCGATGACGGTGGTGCCGGTGCCCACGACGACGTCGACCGCGTCGAGGGTGTCCGGGTTTCCAGCCCGGCCGATCGAGTGGATGCGGCCGTCCTTGATGCCGAGGGATACCTTGCGGATGCCGGCGACCGGGTCGACCAGGACCACGTTGGAGACGACGAGCTCGCAGGTATCGGGGGCGAGTTCGGCCTTCATGTGCATGCCGTCGCGGGCCGTCTTGGCGTAGCCGGTCACGAACTCCTCACCGCGCAGCTGCGCGTCGTCCTCCACGCGTAGGATCAGGCCGGTGTCGGCGAGGCGGATCCGGTCGCCGATGGTGGGGCCGTGGAGCTCGGTGTAACGCAGGCTGCTCATACGGGGTGGCCTTCCTGGGCGGTGGCGGAGCCGGTGTCGAGGTAGCCGTCGGTGTGGGCGCGGTGCAGGCTCCTCTCGTGTGCGCCGGGCGCGTCCAGGGGGCCGTCGACGAGTCCGGCGAAGCCGATGACGATGCGGTCGCCGCCCAGCGGGGTGAGGGTCACGGTCCGGGGTGTGCCGGGGTCGAAGACGGTGACCGAGCCGACCGGGAGGGCCAGGCGGGTGCCGTAGGCGGCGGCGCGGTCGAAGGCGAGAACCCGGTTCGCTTCGAAGAAGTGGTAGTGGCTGCTGACGCTGACGGGCACGTCGCCGGTGTTGGTGACCGTGATCGTGACCGGGGCGGCGTAGTCGGGGGCAAGGGCGGGGGCGGCAAGGACGGCGCCGGGCGCGGTCTGCGGGTCGTCGGCTGCCGGGATGGGGTCGGTGATGACGATGAGCTTGGTGCCGTCGTCGAAGACGGCCTCGACCTGGATCTCGGTGAGCAGGTGCGGCACGCCGGGCAGGACGTCGGCGGCGGTGAGGACCTGGCGGGCCTCGGTTGCCGCTTCGTCCACGCGGGCTCCGTCCCGGGCGGCCTCGCAGGCGGCGTGGGCGATGAGCGCGGTCGCCTCGGGCACGTTGAGCCGCAGACCACGGCCGCGGCGTTCCCGGGCGAGCAGGGTGGCCAGGTACAGCTGGAGCCGGTCGCTCTCGGCGGGGGTCAGGCGCATGCGGTCCTCCTCGGTGCGGCACGGTGGGCTGGCGGGGTGGCTATTCGCCGATGACGACGCCGCAGGCCTTGGCGTGGGCGCGGATCGTCACGCGGGCTTCGGCGAGTTCCTCGAAGGACACCTCGGGCATCAGCGCGGCGGCGTAGTCACGCATAGCGTCCTCCGGGGGGATGACGGCCTGCCCGCTCCAGCGCTGGGCGATCTTGGTGAGGACCGGCTCGCAGGCGATGCTCAGGCCCAGCCGGGATGCGGCGGCCTGCGCGGCGGCCGGGTCGGTCAGGTAGGTGTAGTCGCGGGCGCCGGGCTGCGGGGAGAGCACCTCGACGTCGACCGCGGAGAAGACGCCGCGGGTGCCGCCCTCGGAGATCAGCGCGAGGATCCGCTGCAGGTTCTCCTCCAACAGGGCCCGGGTCATGCCGATATGGCCGACGACGAAGCCGGCCCGGATGAGCAGGCCGTGGTCGCGGGCGACGGTGATGGCCGTCGAGTTCTTTTCGTACAGCCGCTCGGCCTCGACCAGGACGTCGCGGCGGCGGCCGCCGACAGGCTTGTTCATCGCCGCCAGCGACAGGGGCGCCCCGGCGTCCATCCCGATCATGATCTGGCGTACGCCGAGGCCGGTGAGCAGTGCGGTGCGCCGCGGGTCGGCGATGCCGTCGGCGCGCCCGTAGCCGACCAGCACGGGCCGGTCAGTGTTCGGGAGTGCCTTCCACCAGGCGGGCTGGGTGGCGTTCATGGCGGTGAGGAGCTTGGCGAACGTGAGGGGCAGTTCGTCGGCGGTCAGGTAGAGGTAGTCGTAGTCGGCCGTGACGGCGGCTTCCACGACGTCCCAGGCCTGGGCGGCGGTCAGTTGGTTGCGCCACAGCATCCCGGGGTGGATGGAGCAGAAGCTGCAGGCGTCGTCGCCCGCGAATTTGACGCAGCCGCGGCCGATCTCGACGGGGACGCCGGCGCTCACCTTGCGGCCCAGCAGCTCGTGCAGGCGCGGCGCGATGCGCTGCTGGAAGTGCCCGGTGTAGAGGGGGGTCTGATGGAAGGCTCGGTCCACGAGGGAGTAGTCGAATCCCGTGAACACGGGCTCGGCGCCGGGCGGGGTGAGGTGCGCGCCGCCGCCGGTGCGGTGGACGAGGCCGGGGAAGGCGCCGGGGTCGATGTCCGCGCCGGTGCGCAGGGCGGCGATCAGGCGGGTGAAGGGGCCGATGATCTCGTTGCCGACGAACCCGTAGTCCAGGCAGGGCGCGGCGGCCATGCACTCGCGCCACAGGGAGGAGAAGTGGTCGTTGCCCGCGACGGTGGTGATGTGCGGGTCGGTGTCCTTGGTGTGGCGGGCGATGAGTACGCCGGCCTCGAAGTTCGCGGTGAGCATGCCCAGGCAGACCGCCAGGATGCGATCGGCGTGTTCGGTGATGTAGGTCAGGACGTCCCCGAGGTCGATGACCGTGCCGTCGATGTAGAGCGGGGTGAGCTGAGGGTTCTTCTCCAGGGCGGAGGCGAGGGACAGGGCGCCCAGGCACAGGAAGTCCGACCAGTCACTGTGCTCCTCGGGCCGGGTCACGGTCAGCAGATGTCCGTCGATGACGGTGTTGGAGTTGGGCGGGACGATGACGAGGACCTGATCGCGGGGCATGGCGGGTCACCTTTCTGCTCGGGGCGAGGACTGCGGTGCGGCGCATTCGGCGGCTCAACGCCCGGCGACCTCCGGCCAGCGCTGCTCCAGGTCCCGCGCGCTGCGGGCGAGGACGGCGTGCGAACGGGAGGAGTTGGCGGGCAGATGACCTTCCTGGCGCCACTGGTAGCGGCGCAGGGCGACGAGGACGGCCGCGTGCAGCGCGGCGTCCCGGACCAGAGCAGAGTCGAGGACGATGCCGCTTCCGGTGCGGTAGCCGCGCATCAGGCGGCGTGCACGCCGTACCGAGAACCCGGTGGAGGAGCAGCACAGGCCGATCAGCGCCATGCCGACATCGACGACCGGAAGGTCCGCGGAGCAGTCCTCCCAGTCGATGAGGACGACTCCACCGCTGCCCGTGACGATGACGTTGTCCGGGAACACATCGGCGTGCACCGCCACGAGCGACTCGCTCTCGCTCTGCGCGGTCACGTGGGCGACGGCTCGGTGGGTGGCGCGGGCCCACCGGGCGAAGGGGGTGTCGGGCAGGTTGGCGAGGAGCGCCGCCTCGGAGCTGGTCAGCCGAAGGTGGGGCGTCAGCGTCGCGTCCGGCGCCGGTACGGTGCGGTGGGTGCGGCCCAGGACGGTGCCGACGTCCTCGACGAGATGCGGCGGGAGCACCGCGTGGTGGCGGCCGGGGATGTAGCCGCACACGATCACGGGGTGCCCGGTATGGCTGGTGACCCAGCCGCCGTCACGGTGCCGGCGCAGGCGTGGGGCCGGGATGTCGGCCTGCTCCAGCCGGTGCAGGAAGCGGGCGTACTCCTCGGCGGCCTCCGGGGCCTTCTTGCGGAGCTGGGTGATCACGACCAGGCCGTGAGGGGTCTCGGCGAGCGCGTGGGTGTTCTCCATGCCGCCGAGTAGCGGTCGCAACCCCGACGGAGTCAGCCCGTACGCGTCGAGGACCGCGGTGAGGCCGGGGTCCGTGGTCTGTGCGCGGTGGCCCGGGGTCATGTCCTCACCCCTGGGTGACGGAAGGCGCTGGTGATGGCGGCGACGGTGGGGTGCCCGGCGGTGACGGCGGCGATGGCCTGGTCGAGGTGGCCCAGCGCCATGCGGATCTGCGGCGGCGTGAACGTGCCGGCCTGGTAGGTGAGCGTGCCGCTCAGGGCCCCGGCCCGCTCCTCGATGACCCAGCGCTGTTCGATGGTGGTGGGCGCCGTCCGCGGGCCGGTCTCCTCCATGTCGATGTCCTGGCAGTCCGCTCCGTCCAGGGTCAGCGTGTGGGTGCGCATGGTGTTGAGGGCGAGGGTGACCTGATACAGCGGGGCCGCGCCCTGGTGCAGGTCCCGCTTGAGGTCCTGGATGGGCAGGGCCTGGTGCTCAAGAGCCTGGCGTACGGCCTCGTTCGCGGCCTCGGTCAGCCCGGCGGCGGTCAGCTCGGGGTGGAGTCGGAGCCGGATCACCGCGGTGTTGACGAAGTAGCCGATCAGGTGCTCGGTGTCCGGCCGGGCCCGGTTGGAGATCATCATTCCGATGCGGATGTCGGTGGCCGCGCTCTGGTGGTGAAGGAGCAGGGCGAGCGCGGCGAGGAACGGGCCGGCGAGCGGGCCGCGTGCGCCGCCACGTGCGCTGGCGCGAAGACCACGGACAGCAGGGGCGGGAATGTGGACGCGCTGGACGTTGACCGGGCGCCGCCCGGTGTCCTGCTCGACCGGCTCGCGGGTGAAGGCCATGGCCGGGCCAAGATGTTGGAGGCGCTCTCGCCAGAAGGTGAGTTGGCGGCCCAGCTGCGGGCTGCGGCGTTCGGTGCGCATGTCGCGGCTCACGGCGGCGAAGGTGCGCGGCAGTGGCGGCAGGTCGGCGGGGCGGCCGGTGCGGGCGGCGTTGTAGAGCTCGGCGAGGTCGCGGTAGAGGATGCCGATCGACCATCCGTCGCTGACGAAGTGGTGGATCTGCAGGAGCAGGACGTGCCGGTGCTCGCCGAGGCGGATCAGGTGGGTGCGGAAGAGAGGATCGATGCGCGGGTCGACGTGGAGCGGCTGGCTCTGGGCGAGCAGCGTCTCCCGGCTCGGATGGGTGCCGTGGGACAGGAGGCTGTGGTGCACCTGGTCGGGCAGGGAGCCGGCGACGAGCTGGATCGGGGTTGTGTCGGCCAGGCGGTGCAGGCGGGTACACAGGGCGGGTTGCCGGATGATCAGCGCGGATACGGCTCGCTGCAGGGCTCGGGTGTCCAGCGGGCCGTCGATGAGGACGGCGCCAGTGTCGATCGGCCGCAACCGGGTCGGCTCACCGAGCTCGGGCCAGACCCCGCCGGGGCGCGCGAACTCATCGGCGATCAGCCGCTCTTGCCCCGGGGAGAGCGGCGCCGTCTCCACGATCACCGACCGGGCCGTCATGCGCTTTCCTCCGTCCCGTTGGTCCCGTCGGCGGGGATGCCGCCGAGCAGGGTGTGCAGCAGGACGAGGCGCTCGCCCTCGGGCAGCAGCCAGCGCACCGGGTCGAAGTCGACGCCGTGCACCGGGCACAGCCCGAGATCGGCCTCGGCGGCCCGCTGGCACAGCAGCTGCCCCATGTATCCGGCGTTCAGGAGGGCGAGCGGCTCGGCGTCCGGCCCGTACAAGGGCGCGGAGTCGGTGGGGTCGGTGACGAGGAACAGGGCGAAGGCGGCGCTCATGGCCGCAGGCCGGTTGACCGGGCCCAGGTGCACGGCCGCCGGATCGAGGTCGATGCCGGTGGCCTGTGCGATGAGGTCATGAGCGTCGGGGTGGTAGCGGTAGACGCCGCCGTCCAGACCGGCCACACGTCCGGGGTTCGCGTAGAGGTGGAGTTGGACGCTGTAGAGCCCGCCGGCCGAGGGGTACAGGAAGCCGCTGCGCCCGGGGGCCGGGTCGCGGCGCAGGCTCTCCAGCAGGTGTCCCAGTGCGTCGGCCGTCACGGGCTGGTCGCTGAAGCGACGCGGGGTGAAGCGCCGGGCACGGGGGGATGTCGCGCTGGGCGGCGCGGCGGGCAATATCCGGTGGGCTGGAGCGGGCGGGTAGGCGGGCCGGGCGGAGCGGAAGGTCTCCCGTTCTTCGGGGTCGGTGAGCGTCGGGAGGGCCGTCCACGGCGAGGTGTCCGTCACTGCCGTGGGGAGATGGTCCGTGCGGTCGCCGTCGGTGTGCTGGAGCAGGGTGCGCAGGGTGGGGGCCTGGTAGAACTCGGTGAGGTTCGGTCGCAGACCGGTGTGCTGCTCGACGAGGTTGGCCATGCGGATGACGTCGATGCTGGTCAGTCCGGCATCCAGGAGGTCGTCGTCGATGCCTGCGGGGGCGGGCAACAGCGCGCACAACGCGTCCTGCAGGGGCCCGGTGTGCTCCGCTCCCCCGCGTTCCGGGGCGGGCGCGGTCGGGTCGGGCTGGGGGACGGCGCGCGCGAGTTCCGCGCGGTCGATCTTGCCGGTCGCGGTGCGCGGCAGGTCCGTCCGCTGGGTGAGGGTGGCCGGGAGCATGTGGGCGGGCAGGCGCTGGGCGAGCTCGGCACGCAGGTCGGGCAGCAGGCGTGTAGAGACGACGACGGAGTGCAGGCGCCGGTCGGTCCGCTCGCCGGTGACGATCACGGCGGCCTGTTCGACGCCGTCCAGAGCTCCCAGGGCGGTCTCGACTTCGCGGAGTTCGACGCGGTAGCCGCGGATTTTGACCTGGTCGTCGCGGCGGCCGAGGAACTCGATCGTGCCGCCTGGCAGGAGGCGTCCCCAGTCCCCTGTGCGATACCAGGTCTGACCGGTGCGGCCGTCGAAGACGAACGCGGTCTCGGTCAGCTCGGGTTCGCCCCAGTAGCCGAGGGCGGTGCCGTGGCCGGTGATGTGGATCTGACCGGGGGCCCAGACCGGGCAGGGCAGCAGATTCTCGTCGAGGACCTGGACGCGCTGGCCGGTCATGGAGGCGCCGTAGGGGATGCTGGCCCATCCGTCCTCGATGTCTCCGATCTCGTGGAGGATCGACCAGATGGAGCCCTCCGTGGCTCCGCCCAGGGAGATGATCTGGCACTCCCCCGAGCGGTCCCGCAGCTGGCCGGGGAGCGCAAGCGGGATCCAGTCGCCGCTGAGCAGCCACAACCGAACTGATTTCAGGCTGTCTTCGGGGGTGGCGGGCAGGGCCTCGAGCAGCAGCCCCGCCAGGGTGGGCACCGAGTTCCACACGGTGACGCCGCAGGTGCGGATCAGCCGGACCCAGGCGGCCGGATCGGTGCGCTCCTCTCGGTTGGGCAATACGAGGGTGGCTCCGGCGGCGAGTGCACCGAACAGGTCGTACACGGCCAGGTCGAATGTGAACGGACTCGCCCCGAGCAGCACGTCGCAGGCGCCGACGTCGTAGCGGCGGCTGATGTCGAGCACGGTGTTCAGGGCTCCGAGGTGGGAGATCATCACGCCCTTGGGCCGGCCCGTCGAACCGGACGTGAAGATGACGTACGCGAGGTCGGTGTCCTTACGGGGCCGCGGGCCGGGCTGCTCCCCGGACGGAGCCGGGTGGCCGTCGTCGATGACGATGACCCGCGTGGGCAGCGGGGCGAGTCGGTCGGCCGCCGTGCGGTGCGTCAGCACCAGCTGTGCGCCGGTGTGGGTCAGAAGGTCGTCGATGCGCTGGGCGGGCCAGGAGGCGTCCATGGGGACGTAGGCGTACCCCGCGAGCAGCACGCCGAGGGCCGCGATGGCCTGTTCCGCCCCGGGGTCGCAGGCCAGGGCGATCAAGTCACCGTCGGGCGGCGCGGCGCTGATCAGGGCGGCCACCTCGCGGGCGCGGTCGTGGACGTCGCCGTAGGTCAGCGTCCGGCCGCCGCACCGCAGCGCGACCCGTTCGGGGTGGTCTCGGACGCGGTCCAGGAAGGGCTGGTGCAGAAGCTGCCCGCCGCCGAGCGGCCCGGGGAGCTCCACGGGGGCGGCCGGCAGGACGAGGTGCGGACGCTCACAAGCCGCCGGGTCCTCGATCAGGGTGCGCAGCACGGCGGTGTGTTCGTCCATCAGGGCCTGGACGAAGCCCTCGGGCAGTGCTCGGGCGAGGGTGTCGAGGTTGATCACCAACTGGCCGGCGGCCTCGTAGGTCTGGTAGTCGAGCAGGACCTGCGGGGTCTGTCCGATGCCGTGGACGATCCGGCCGGGGAACGGGCCAGGGTCCTCCCCGGGCACCTCCATGTCGAGGGTGCTGGTGAACACTACGGGCGCACCGGCTATCCCCTGGGGGGTGCCGCGAAGGTCGCGCAGCACGTCGACGCCGCTGTAGGTGCTGTGGTCCAAGTCCGCCCACAGCTGGTGCTGCAGCGTGCGCAGCCGCTCGGCGAACGTCGCCCCCGACAGGTCCACGCTCGTCAGAACGGTGGAGGTGAAGTCGCCGACGACCTGGTTGATCTGCGGGTGGATCGGCGGCCGGTTGTAGACGGTGACGTTGATCAGGAAGGAGCGGGTGTTGGTGAAGCGGCCGAGGCTGTCGCTGAATGCGGCAAGCAGGAGCGCGGACAGCGTTGTCCCGTGGGCGGCGGCCACGGCCCGCAGTGCCCTGAGCTCCTCGGGCGCCCACAGGGACTGCAGGCGGTGGAAGCGGGGATGGTCGTCGCCGCGGTGGGTCGGAAGGACCGGCAGCGGTGCCGGTGCGGGCAGCTCGGGCAGGCGGGCGCGCCAGTGGGCGCGGTCGCGGCCGTAGCGGTCGCTGGACGTCACGGTGTGCTGGTGGGCGACGTAGTCCGCGAACGTCATGGTGAGCGGCGACAGTTCGGTGTCCGGGTCCCGGTAGAGGGCGGTGGCTTCGCGGTAGAGGATCTGCCAGCTCAGGGCGTCGCCGATGAGGAGGTCGAAGGACAGGAACAGCCGGGTCACGCCGTCGGGCAGGAGGGCGGCTTCGATCGTGAAGAGCGGCCAGGCGGCGGTGTCGCGGCGCGGGTGGGACAGCCGGGTGCGGGCGGCTTCGAGGTGATTCCCGCAGTCGGCGCTCTGCCGCAGATCCAGGGTGCGGATCTCGTACGGAGCCACGGTGGGCAGGATCTGCTGCCGCCCGTCCTTCGTGATCACGGCGCGAAGCATGGGATGCCGGTCGATCAGGGTGCGCCACACGCGGGCGAGCCGGTCGACATTGAGGTGAGGCATCTCCACCTCGGCGTACAGGTGGGAATCGACGCCGCCGAGGTCGAAGTCGTCGCGGCGGCCAGCCCAGTAGGCCTGCTGGATGCCGGTCAGCGCGAAGGGCTCGTTGCTCTCGCCCATGCTCGCGGGCAGCGGGGGCAGCGCGCCGGGAGGCTCGGCGCCGGTGGCGCCCAGGACGAGCTTGCGCAGAAGCTGGGCCAGGGCCCGCGGGGTGGGCGCCTGGAGGACGGCGCCGAGGGGGAGGTCGACGGCAAACGCGGTCCGCAGCCGGGTGACCAGGCGCAGCGCCAGCAGGGAGTGCCCGCCGGCGGCGAGGAAGTCGGTGTCGGGTTCCGCGGGGTGGCCCAGCAGTGCGGTGAAGTGGGCGACGACGACGGTGAGGGCCGGATCCTGGCCGTACTCCGCCGCACTGCCGGAGCTCGTCGGCTGCGGCGGGGCGTCGGGGAACGGCGCGAGGGCCGCGGTGTACGTGGCGAGGTCGCCGACCTCGTCCTGGGTGCTGGGCTTCAGCCGGGCGAGCAGGGCGCACATCACGTCCAGGGCCGCGCCCGCCTGCTCGTCGCTGATCTGGGAGCGGTCGTTGACCAGGCGCAGTCGCAGTCCGGTCGTCATCTCCACGACCAGGGTCAGGGCGTGGCGGGTGCGGCCGCCGTACGCCTGGATTCCCGCAGCATCCAGAACGAGGAGCCCGCCGTCCTCCTCCGCGTCGGCCGGGTGTGCGGGCGTGTGAGGGTAGTTGGCGATGGCGATGACGTTGTCGTACAGGCTCTGTCCTTCGGGAATTCCGCCCCAGGTGTGCAGGTCGGCGGAGGAGCAGCCGCTGTGCTGGTCGGCGCGGGTCAGTTCGTCGTGGACGCGGCTGATCCACGCGCCGACGTTCTCGTGCGGGTCGGGCGGGCAGCGTAGGGGCACGGTCGAGGCCAGCGGGCCCGCGAGGGTCGCGGCGTCCGGGTAGGGGCGGGATCGCCCGGAGACGGTGACGCCGAGCGCTGTGTCCGCCCGGTCGCGCTGGCGGGCGGCGATCAGGCTCCAGCAGGCCACCAGAGCCGCGGAGGCGGTGGTGCCGTGTACCTGAGTGAAGGCGGTGAGGTCCGCGACCAGCGTGTCGGGCAGGTCACGGGTGTGCGAGGCGAACCTGTCGGCGCTCTGGGCTGGGGGTGTGCGCGGCAGCGGGGCGCAGCCCGGGTATCCGTCGAGGTGCTTGGTCCAGTGGGCCTGTTGCTGCTCGCGGGGCTGTCCGGCCAACCAGTCGGCGTACGGGCCGAACGGCGGCTGCGGGGCTGGGCAGGAGCGGGTGTTGTAGCGGTGCAGGAGTTCGGTGGCGAGAAGCAGGTGGGCGCGGCCGTCGAGGATCGCGTGGTGGTGGCTCCACACGAGCTGGTGGCGTCGGGCGTCGAGGTGTTGGACGGCCAGGCGCAGCAGCGGTGGGCGGTGCAGTTCGAAGGGGGTGTACCGCTGGCGGTGGAGGAGCAAGTCGAGGTCAGCGCGCTGCTCGGTGTCGGTCTTGCCGCTGCTGTCGCACTGCTCGATGGGTAACTCGGCGCTGGCGCAGACGACTTGCCGCGGCTCACTAGAGAGGTCCCAGAGCAGGGCGGTGCGCAGGATCTCGTGGTCCGTGACCATCTGTGTGGCCACGGCCTGCAGTCGGGCGAGGTCGAGCGGGCCGGTCAGCGGGAAGACGGTCTGCTCGACGAATACGGCGGTGTCGGGGCTGGTGAGGGTACCCAGCAGGAAGCCCTGTTGCGCGGGCGTCGTGGGGTAGAGCGCGCTGAAGGCGGTGTTACTCATGGTCCCTCGATTCCGAAGGCAGCGGTGATCTCGGCCAGTTCGTGGGCGGTGGCAATGCCGGCGCCCGGTGACGGGAGCGCTGCGGCGTGGCGGGCGAAGGCCGCGACAAGGCGGGTCACGGTGGCGTCGGGCATCCAGCTCGGGCAGGCCCGCCAGCGGATCTGGAGCGCGCCGGGCTGGGTAAAGCAGACGACTTCCAGCCCGAAGAGCGGCCCAGCCGCTCCGATGGGCGGCAGCTCCAGCGCCCCTTCCGGAAGTTCACCGAGGTAGTTCAGGGCGAGGGGTGCCAACGCCCCATGCGGTGCCGGGGAGGTCGGGGAGGTGTTCTCGAGCTGGGTGTGCACCGCGCCGACTAGGGCGGCCGGGTCGGCCAGCAAGGCACGTGCGGCGTGCACGGGGTGCAGGGAGGTGAGCCAGCCGACCGTGGCGGCGAGGTCGTGCCCGGCGCGGTCACGCCCGTGGAGCTCCACGCACAGTGCGGCGGGCAGGTCCGGCCGGACCTCGGCGACGGCGGCGAGCAGCGCACTGGCCAGGAGCGCGAGCGGTCGGCGTGAGGACTCTTTCCGTGCCGTGATCAGCGTGTCGCGGACGTCCGGGCCCAGGCGGGAGGCCGTGGTGCGCGGGCTGTCGGTGAGCCACGGCCCGGTGGGCAGCTCGGGCACGTGCTGGGCCGACTTCAGCCAGTGGACGTATCCGTCGTCGCTCGCCGCCGGGTGCGAGGCGGGGTGGTCGTAGGCGTGCCACAGATCGTGGGTGAGGATCTGCAGAGAGACGAGGTCGGCGACCAGGTGGTGGACGATCCAGGCGATCCGGGGCGCGCCCCCACCGCCGATCAAGACGAGGTCGACGAGCGGACTCGTCAGGCCGAGGTGCCCCTCGCGCTCGGCCAGGCCGCGGTCCACGACCTTGTCGTGGTCCCCGGCCTGATGCCCACTCAGGTCCAGGAGGTGGATGCCGCGCGCGGTGAACGGGGCGAGCCGGGCCGACCAGCCTCCGCTGTCCGCGAAGGAGAAGGTGGAGCGCAGCGCCGGATGCCGGCGCACGACCGTTTCGTACGCCTGCTGCAGCCGGATCGGATCGACGTTCTGGTGCGGCGCCGCGGCCAAGTACCGCAGGGTCCAGGTCCCGGGTACCGGCCGGCTGGTGAGGACGGCGGTCTGCAGGGCACTGAGCGGAACGGGCCCGTCGGCAACCGGGGCCTCGTCGACGGCCTGGGCGGTGGTGAGAACCTCCGCAATCCGGCCGAGGGTGCGGTGGTGCAGTACGTCGTGAACGGTCAGGCGCAGGCCGGCCCGCTGTACGGCGCTGGCGTAGAGGACGGCTTTGAGGGAGTCGCCACCGCTGGAGAAGAAGTTGGCTTCCTTGCTGTGCGGCGGCTCGCCCAGGACGTCGGTCCACAGCCGGGCGAGGGTGCCCAGGACCGGATCGTCGTGGTCTGGCAGGCCTCCGCGGTCGGCGGGGGCTGGGTCCGGATTGGGGGGTTGGGCCAGGGTGCGGCGGTCGACCTTGCCGCTCGGCTGCAGGGGCAGGGCGTCCAGAACGTGCAGGTGGTCGGGGCGGGCGTAGAAGGGCAGTTGCCGTTCGCACAGGGTCCGGGCCACCTCGATGACGCTGTCCTTCTGTGCCGTGGTCGCGGGGACGAGGAAGGCGCTCAGGACCGGGGTCCCGGTCGCGTTGGTGCGGGTGGCAACGACGGCGGCGTCGGCGATGGACGGGGCACCGGTCAGGACGGCTTCGATCTCGGCAGGTTCCACGCGGTAGCCGTGGATCTTCAGCTGGTCGTCGATCCGGCCGAGCACCTCCAGGTGGCCGTCGGGCCGGATCCGGGCGAGGTCACCGGTGCGGTAGGCGTGCTCACCCCGCGTGTCGGTGGAGAAGCGGGCGGCGGTCTCCTGGGGCCGGTCCTGGTATCCGGCGGCCACTTGGGGCCCGTTCACGACGAGTTCCCCCGTACCGCCGGGCGGGATGGGTTCGTTGGTGTCCGGGGTGCGCAGTTCCACGGTGGTGTTCCACACCGGCCGACCGATGGGCACCGGGTCCGGAACGGGTGTGCCGCAGCGGAAGGTGTAGGCGGTGCAGCCGACGGTGGCCTCGGTCGGCCCGTACTCGTTGGTCACCGTGAGGCCGGGCACGTCCAACCCCGACAGGGCATGGCTGGTCAGCTGCTCGCCGCCGACCACCAGGTGCCGCACTGCTCGGCCCAGTTGCTCGCCGGTGAGGAGCTTGGTCAGCAGCTTCAGTCCGCCGGGGGTCACCTTCAGCGGACTCAGGTCCCGCGCTTCGCTGAGCGTCCGGGCCACGTCTACCGGGTCGTCGGACGGCACGAGATGGACGCGCTGCCCGGTCATGAGCGGCAGCAGCAGGCCGGTGACGGTCAGGTCGGCGCCGATCGAGGAGTGGACCAGGGTCCCGGTGCCGCCCGCGGTGTCGTAGTGGTGGGAGGCCCAGGTCAAGTACTGCATCAGCGCGCCGTGGGTGATCGGAACGCCCTTGGGCCGGCCGGTCGTTCCGGAGGTGTAGATGAGGTAGGCAGTGCCGGAGAGCCGGGTGCGCGACGAGAGCCCCGCCGTTGAAGTGGTCACCGTGGGCGGCTCGTCGGCGCGGAGCTCGGCCAGCCCGGCCGGGGTCGGCAGACCGGTGGTGTCCGCGTCGGTGATCAGCAGCCGGGGTGCGGCATCGGCGAGGAGGTCGTCGATGCGGGCGGGCGGCCAGGTGGGATCGAGAGGTACGTAGTGGGCGCCGCAGCGCCATGCGGCCAGCAGCGCGGTCAGCATCGGGATGCGGCGGCTCGTGCACACGGCGATTCGGTCGCCTGGCGCGACACCCCGTTCGTGCAGGACCTCGGACAGTGCGGCGCTGGTGTCCTGAAGATTCCGGTAGCTGACCTGGGTGCGGTCATCCGCGGCCGCCGGGGCGGTCGGGGTGCGGTCGGCCTGGGCGTCGAAGGCCTCCAGGATCGTGCGGACGGGCGCGGGGCGAGTGGCCCCGGACATGCGGCTCGGGAGTGTCCCGGGGGCGTGGAGGTCAGACATCTCGGGTGGTCTCCTGTCCGTTCAGGTCGGGCAGACGCCGGGCCAGCTGAGGCGGAGCGGGGTGAGGCGGACGCAGGGCGGCGCGCAGGTGGTCCAGGGGCAGGCCAGGCCGGGAACTGACGGCGTGAAGGACGAGCGGGTAGGCCTCGGTGAACCAGTCGGCACGGTCGGGCCCGTGAGTCTGGGCGTCGATGCGCAGAAGGGCACTCGCACCCTCGGGGTGCTCTTGGAGGTCGAGCATCAGCGGGTAGGGCTGCGGCCACTGTGCGGGTTCGACGGGGGTGACCCGGCAGTTATGCAGGGTGAGGGGGTGGGACGGAGGCGGCTGCAGCGTGAAGAGGTTGTCGAACAGGCCGCCCGAGGCCGGGTGGGCTTGGGTGAGCAGCCCGTACGGCACCTCGGAATGGCGCAGTGCGCGCGTGCTGGCGCCGATCGCCGCCGTGAGGTGGGCGCCGAGGTGGGAGGACCAGTCGATGCCGGTGCGGATGGGCACCAGGTTCGTGAAGAAGCCGACCGTGCCCGTGTAGGCCGGGTCCTGCCGGTTGGCCACGGGGCTGCCGCTGATCAGCGTCGTGGCGTCACTCGCCGCAGCCAGGAGTAGCTGGTAGGCGGCCAGGTAGAGATGGAACGGCGTGGTCGCACGGCTTTGGGCGGCGGCGCGTACGCGTTGGGTCAGCGGCAGGTCCAGGGCGAACCGCACATGATGCGGCGCCGGGACCGTCTCGTGCGGGAGCGCGAGTACTGGTCCCACCGGCGTGGTTGGGAGCGGTCCGAGGGTGTGGTGGATCTTCTCGACGGCCGCGCGGAAGTCGCCCCGATCGATGCGGTCGGCCAGGGACCTTTGGTAATCCGCGAACGGTGCCGGCGTCGCGGTCTCCAGTGCGTCGGGGGCGGCGTAGGTGGCACTGAGGTCCCGGTGCAGAACGTCCATGGACCAGCCGTCGCAGGCGCTGTGATGCGCTGCCATCAGGAGGAGGTGGTCATCGGGCGCCAGGCGGAGCACGGCAGCCCGCAGCATCGGCCCCGCCTGGAGGTCGAACCGCGCCGCGAAGAATGCGCGCGCGGCCTTCTCGGCCGCCGCGTCGCACCCGGCTGCCGAGTGGGCCGTGAGGTCCCCGAACTCGAGGTTGAAAGTGCTGGGCGGCATCAGGTGGCAGCGGAGGCGTCCGTCGCTGCCGTCTAGCGCGGTGCGCAGCGCCGGATGCCGTGCCACGACGGTCTGAAACGCATGGCGAAGACGGCCGGTGTCTAGGGGCCCGGTGATGTGGTGGGCAGTGGGGATGATCTGGCTGTTGCCGTGCACCTGGATGTGCTCGGCGGCCCAGATCCGCGCCTGTCCCAGGGACGGGACCGCCTGCTCACCCACGTCAGCGGGGGCCGCGGGGGCCGGCTCAATGGGGCGCGACAGGCGGGCGCAGCCCCGAACGGTGGGCTGATGCAGCAGGTCCCCGATGGCGAGGTGTACGCCGGCCCCGTGCAGTCGGACGCAGATCACCGCCGCGGTGAGTGAGTCGCAGCCCAGGGCAAACAGGTCGTCCAAGGCACCGATGGGCTGGACACCGAGGGTCTCCTCCCACACGACGGTGATCTGGCGCTCGGTGGCGGTCTCTGGAGCGACGAACACGGTCGAGAGTGCGTCCTGTTCTCCTGGCTGGGTGACGGCGGCAGCGCGGTGCGCGACGTCGAGGGACACGGGCCAGCGAACGTGCCCGCGGTCAGTAGCGTGAGCACGGCTCGATTGGAGGCGGGGCGGGTGCGGTCGCGGGGCCTCGATCTCCCGCCAGTCCGCGCGCACCAAACGCGCCCGGTCGAGTAGGGCTCCGATAGGAGGTGATGTCGCGGCGAAGTACGTGTGTGCGGTGCGGACGAAGGCGTGGGCCGGCTGGTTGCGGGGGCCCGACGCGGCGCGCAACTCGACCGCGCTCAGTCCCGTGGTGGCCGCCTGCTCCCCCAGGACCTGGAGCAGTCGCCACTCCACGTTGCGGCCCAAGGCCCGGCAGCTGAGGAAGAAGTCGCGGACGCGCAGGATCCCGGCATCGGCATCGGCATCGGCGAAGGCGAACCCGACCAGCCCGTAGTCACCGAACCGGTCGTGTACCCGGACGGTGAGGGCGGTGCCCGGCCCAGTGAGGAGCTGGCGCACCGTGGCCGGGGTGTGGCGGCGCAGGAGGAGATTGAACTGAGTGGTACGCGCGGCCAGTTGGGAGATCCGGTCGACGTCGGCTGTGGCCGCTGGTGCGATCTCCACCGTCAGGTCCAGCTCCCGCAGGTAGGCGGCGAGATCGGGAGTCCGGTCGGCGGCGGCGCGGCGCGCGGCTTCCTGGGTGATCAGCCGGGCACGGGCGCGGTCCTCTTCGGTGGTGGTGCCGTCGAGGGCCAGCTGCCAGGTGGCGCGCAGAGCTTTCGGGATGGCGGTGGGATCCGCCGGGATGTCTACGACGGTCATCGCCGGATGCTGCAGGGCGACCTCGGTCCGCTCTGCGGGGCTGTCGTCGATGAACACCAGGCTCTCGGTGGCGAAGCCCAGGTCCTCGGCGATCACGGTCACCGCCTCCGATTTGCGGCCCCAGGTGGCTTGAACGGCCACGAAGTCGTCCAGGCGCAGCGGCATGTCGGGGTGTGCGGCGAATACCGCGTGCAGGTCGTCGAGGTTGTTGCGTGAGCACAAGGCGAGGGCGCGGCCGGCTCGGTGCTGCTGGCGTAAGAACTCCTGCACCTCGCGGTAGGGGCCGCTGGTGTCGACGTGTTCGGGGCCAACCTCGCCGCAGACCCCGCCCCACAGTGTGTTGTCCGCGTCTACGACCAGCGCTTTGGTCACCGGCCGGTCTGGTGCCGTTATGCGGCGCAGCAAGGTCTCTGCCCAGGCCAGAGGTACACCGTCAGCGGGGGGATCGACCCACGCCAGGCCGTGTGCGGCTGCTTCGGCGCGGGCTTGTGCCATGTCGCCGTCGGCGGTGCCGGGCACAGCGGTGACCACGACGGGGAGGGTGGAGGATGCGGCCCAGTGGGCGGCGGTCGCGATCTGCCGTGTGACCCATGGCTTTGCTGTCCGGGATTGGTTGGGGCGCCGGGCGTAGAGCATGCGGATCTCGGATCCGGCGAACAGGGCGTCCTGCTCCACGGTGGTGTGGAATCCGTTCGCGCGCAGCAGCGCGACCATGCGTTCCAGTCGGCTGGCGATGTCGTGTACCTCGACGACGACCTGGTCGATGAGCGGCCAGTGTTCCGGGTCGATGCCGAGCAGCACGTCCTCCTCGGCGCGCTCGACGTCCACCTTCAGCAGGTTGATCCGGTCGATGTCCTGTTCCCGGACCCACTCGGACAGGCGCCGTACCGGGACGGTCAGCGTCTGCGGCTGTGCGGTGCGCTGGTGGATCGCTGGGGCGAGGGCCTCGGCGACCTGGTCCTTCAGTGCGGCGGCGATCGCCGTGCGCCCGTCGGTCTGCTGACGGGCGTAGACGCGTACGACCTCCTCGTCGGCTGCGGGGTCGGCGTACAACCCGGATTGGAGGGAGGACTGGGGGTAGTACGTGAAGTCCGCCTGGCCGCTGTGGCGTCCGAGCGCCGCTCGCTCCACGCGCGCGGTCAGCCCGTGGGCACGGATGTTCGTCTCGAGGACGTCGGCCACGGCAGGGACGGGCTCGAAGGCGTGGATCTGGAGCTGGGATGCCTGGGAGGCGGCAAACAGCGTGAAGATGCCGATGTTCGCGCCGACGTCGAGGATCACGTCGCTGTCGTGGATCTGGATGCCGGCGCGCAGGTACTGAGCCCGGACGATGATCTCGTCGATCAGCTCGCGCGTCTCGTTCGCGTTGAGCTCTGCGATCGGTGTCCCGTCCGGGAGCCGGCCTGCCAGTTCGACGCTGCTGATCCCGGCCAGCCGGGTCTCCGGCCCGGCGGGCAGATCCAGGCCGGGGGCGATCACGGCCACATTCGCGCCCCAACGCTGGGGTTCCAGGATGCCCGGCGAAGGCTCGGCGACGTGCGCTTCTTCAGGTTCGATGCGGCGCGCCCTCAACGGCAGGCCGATCGTCGTGCCCCACGCGCTCAGCGAGGCGGCGAGGTCAGCAATGCTCGTAGAAGTGATCACCCTGATGTCGAAGCTGGCGGCCCTGACTGCACTGGCGAGATCCGTCAGAGACAGTGCGGGGTCATGACAGACGGCGGTCAGGACCGTCGTCGCCTGCTGAAGGAGCGCCTCCAACCGGGCTTCGTCCGAGTGCTCGCGAGGGGCGGACAGGGCCCACTCCACGCCCTCGTCCGTCATGGCCGCCGCACAGCGCAAGGGCAGGTCTTCCGGCAGCTGGCGTCCTTGCGGGCCCCTGCCGTCGCCGAAGCTGAATCCGGGAAAGGTCCCGGCATCGATCAGCTCGCGCAGTTCACCCAGCTGCCCCGAGGGCCGTTGGGGCTGCCGAATCGACCAGAAACGCGTGTGCTCCAGCAGGTCACGCGCCGGTTCGATGTGCAGAGACCACAAGAGCGGCTGCGTCTGGCCCGTGGCCGGCAGAGCGACGACGGGGGTCTCCGTACCGCTGTTCAGCGCGAGCACGAACGCGTAGACCGTGCGCTGCAGCAGCTCCGCGTCCCGGTTTCCAAACGCCGCGGACCAGGACGACCGGGCGCACACGACCCTCCGGGCCGTGACGTAGGCGGCCTCGTGGCTCGGCGCGGAGTCCGGCACTAGCGGGCCTGTCGATCCTGGCGTACGGCGCTGTGCAGGGTCGAGCGGTGGCGTGGGCACTGTTCCCCCTATGGCCAGACCATCGTGGTGAGGCAGCGCACTTGCGAACGAAGTGGTGGTGGACCTGCGTTGAGTGCGTTGAGCAACTGTGCAGTCAGGCAACGGGCTTGACCTCCCCATAGGAAAGCCCCCGCCGCTCCGTGCAGGAAGGGCGCAGGCGTCATCTCCGGTGGCCTTCCTGTCATCCCGGTGTCATCCAGCGCAGCGACCCTCTCCCGTGCGGCCGTACCTCCGGCGACACTGGTGAGCACGGCAAGCCCGGCTGCGGAGGCGAGCGTTGAGAGACATTGCGGTCCTGCTCGATTACCTGGTTCAGCACCACGGAGGTACCGCTGCGTCGTTCCTGCGGCGCATTGCCGAGCGGCACAAGAACCTTGGCTACGGAGGACTGGGTTCCCACCGGCAGAAGCTGGACCGGTGGAAGAAGGGCACGGAGCCAGACCGACACACGCAACTGGCTCTCGCCGACCTCCTCAACGTGTCCGCGAACGATGTCATCAGGCTCGGGTGGCCTCTCTGGCTCGAACGTGCGGTCCCCGACGTGCTCCTGTCCGCACATCACGCAACGACATCCCTGCACGACGCCCCAGAAAGGGCCGGTGACCCTGTGCAACGACGGCGCTTCCTCATCCTGTCCGCAGCCAGCGGCGTCTCTGCCGCCCTCAAGATGCCCACGCCCGCAGAAGCGGAGAGCGCCGCGACTGGCCGACGTGTAGGAGCGAGCCTCGCTTCGCTGCATGAACAGCGCCTCGACGCACTGCGCCACCTCGACGACCGCATCGGCTCCGGCCACGTCTACTCCGGAGCCGTCGGCGAGTACAACATGATCAGCGACACCCTGCGCTCGGCGTCCTACACCGAGTCCGTCGAGCACCGGCTTGTCGCCGTTGCCGCCGACGCGCAGCGCGCCGCAGGGTGGACCGCCTACGACAGCGGTGACCCGGATACAGCAGAGGAGCACTTCGCCACCGCCGCTGAACTGGCCCTCAAATCGGGTGACCCCGAGGTCATGGCAAACACGTGCGCCTTCTGGGCGATCAAGTGCTACTCGACCAACGAGCCAGGAGCCGCGGCGTCCCTGGTGGAGACCGCCCACGCCTATGGGTACGCCACAGGATCAGCGCGGATGACCGCCATGCTGCACGCCCGCGCCTGTCGCGCCTACGCCCGCGCCGCCGACCCCCGCGCCTCCGACCGCGCGGCCAATGCCGCACTGAGTGCCTACGAAAGGGCAGTGCCTCTCCACGAAGATCTGTCCTCGCTGTACTGGGTCAACCAGGGAGAAATCCACCAGCTGCTGGGGAGTTCAGCATTGAACCTTGGCCGACCCGCACTGGCCCTGCACCACTTCGAACAAGCAGCGGTGTCCAGTCGGAGCGAGACCTACGACGGAGACTCGTTCCCACGCGGCGCGGCAATCTACGAGGCACGTGCCGCTGAGGCATACCTGGCACTGAATGACCTCGACGAGGCGGTCCTCACAGCGCGCCAGGCAATCGATCACATGGGCGGTGTGAGCTCTGCACGCGGCAACAACACGCTCGCCGACCTGCGGGCAAAGTTTCGGGAGCACGGGCGGGTGCCTGTGATCAGGGAGTTCCTGGAGATGACCCGATAGCGACCCGCCTCACCCTCTGGGGCGCTGCCTGCAGCGCACGGTGGAGCGCTCACGGACTACATCTAACCCTCAGCAGCCCTTAGATTACCCTGAGTAGAATTCCCGCATGGCCGAGAAGGAGCACGCTCTCAGCGAGAACCGCGTCCGCCGGATCGGTAAGGAGGTGCACTCGGCCTGCCCGGACTTCGACGCCGAGAAGTTCGCTCGCGACGTTATCGGCGATCTTGCGCGGCTCGCGCTGAAGTCGAGGATCTCCCGCACCAGCCAAGGGCTCAGTACCTACCTCCCGTTCGACGGTCTTGAGGCGGTCGACGTCCTGCTGCGCTCGCTGCCCTCGTCCCCGGAGGAGGCCGGGGCGACCACCGACTTCGGCCTCTACATCTACGCCCCGCACTCGCACTTCGTGGCGCAGTAAGCGCTGCTGCGAGCCGCAGCCGACTGGGACCGCCCGCTGGAGGTCAGGGTCGCGGCCGCGGGCTTCGAGTCGGCCACCGGTTCGCAGGCCCGGCTCCTGGGCAGGTGCCGCGCCCTCGCGGACGCCGGAGCGCGCATCACGCTGACAGAATCGGGGCTGCCCTGGCGGGAGGTGCCCGCGTGGCTGGCCGGAGCGTCCGCCGTGATCGTCCCGTCCCTGCGCGAGACGTTCGGCCTGGTCGCCCTGGAGGCGATGAGCGTCGGCGTCCCGGTGATCGCCCACCCGGTCGGCAACCTGCCCGCCCTGATGGAACACCCGCACGTAGCTGACCAGTTGACGCCCCACGCCCGCTCCGGGGCCAACACACTCCTCGCGGTTGCCGATGCGCTCCTCGCCGATCCGGTAGCCTACGGGCGAACTTCAAAGGCCATGTACCACCTGTCTCAGGACTACAGGCCCGACCGAATCGCCCTGCAATTTCTTAAGGCGGTGTCGTGATGGGTGCTGTAGCCACCCCGTCTCGCTCCTCAGTTGCCCCGCTGTTCCTCGTCGACGGGTTCAACGTCCTGTGGCGCGGGCATTTCGGGTTCCCGGCCCCGATCTTCTCTCGCGACAAGCAGCGCAACCTCACGGGCCTGTTCGCGTTCTTTGCACTGCTGCGGGTGACCCTCCGGGACGATCTCGACACGGATGCGGCCGAGGTGTGCGTCGTCCTGGACGGTGAGCATGGAAGCGCCGACCGTAAGGACGCCGACGCCGGCTACAAGGCCAACCGCGAGTCCACACCGGAGGCGCTGGCCCCGCTGCAATTCCTCACCCCGATGAAGGAAGCGCTCGACGCCTACGGCATCGCCTGGGTCGAGATCGACGACGCCGAGGCCGACGACGTCGTCGCCACCCTCGTCCACCGCCACCCGGACCGCACGATCCGGATCATGAGTGCTGACCAGGACTACTACCAGCTCCTGGACGGCGACCGGGTCCGCATCATCAACCGCTCCCGCAAGGCTTCCAAGCGGATCGTCACCGCCGTCGAGGTCCTCGAACGCTACGGGGTCACCCCTGCGCAATGGCCCGACTACCGCGCCCTGACCGGTGACAAGTCGGACAACCTGCCGGGCGTCAAGGGCATCGGCGCGAAGACCGCCGCGGAGCTCCTCACCGGCGGCCTGTCCCTGGACGAGCTGCCCGACTCGGGGCGGCTCGTCGGGACCAAGGGGGTCGCGATCACTCAGGCGTGGGACGACGTCCTGCGCTGGCGGGACCTGAGCCAGATGCGGCGTGACGTCCCCGTCCGTTGGCAGTCCACCGGGCAGCCCAGCCCCACCCTGCCCCGCCCGGCGGAGGTCATCGAGAATCTCGGAATGTGGTGATGAGTGTGCCCGGATCCGTCTTAGCCGTCATGGCCCACCCCGACGACCTCGAACTGTGGGCCGGCGGCACCCTCGCCCTGCATGCCCGGCACGCCCCGGTGACCGGCGCTGTCCGGGCGCACGACCCGGTACGCGATGCCGAGGCCGCCGCGAGCGCCAAGGTCCTCGGCATCGGCCTCGAACTCCACGAGACCTTGGACGCCGCCGTGATCGACGGGCTGATACGCCGGCACCGGCCCGACGTCCTGATCACGCACCCGATGGACGACGTCCACCCCGACCACCGGGCGGTCGCCGCTGCGGTCCTGGAGGGCCTGCCCGAGGCTCACATCCACACCGGCAGTCCTCGCAGGCTCTACACCTGCGACAGCTACAACTCGCTGACCCTGAACGGGCCGGTCAACGCCCCGGTGATCATCGATATCACGGCGACGTTCGAGCAGAAGATACGCGCCCTGGCGGCACACCAGTCACAGCCCATTGAAGATCACTTCGGGCCGATGGCTCACAACCTCGCGCGGCTGTGGGGTGCCCGGATCGGCACCGCTCACGCCGAAGCGTTCACGCCCCTCCCCATCCTGGGGCGCCTGCCCGGCGCCACCCAGCTCTGACCTTCCTCTCCCCGCACCCTCCTGACGCGAAGGGATGCACCATGCCCATTTCGACCCTGACCACACCCCTCTACCAGTACAGTCAGCTCACCGCAGATCAACAGAACGTGATCGTGGGCGGCGGGATACTGTCCGGCGAGATCGCCACGTTCGACGGCAAGCACCTGCCCGCCCTCGAACACCGCGTCGCCGAACTCACCGGCCGCGCGCAGGCGCTGGCCGTCGACTCGGGATCCTCCGCGCTGCGCCTGGCCATGCGCGGCCTGGGCGTCGGCCCCGGCCACGAAGTGATCATCCCGGAGCTCGGGTGGGTTTCCATCGGCGCCGCGGCTGACATGCTCGGGGCCACCGTCCGCGTGGCCCCCGCCACCGACTCCCTCACTCCGACCTGGGAACAGATCCAGCCGCTGCTCACCGCCGCGACGCGGGCCGTGGTCCTGGTCCACCTGCGCGGCCGCCCCGCACCCGGCACCGCCGAGATCGCCGCGCGCCTGCGCGAGCGCGGCATCGCCCTCATCGAGGACTGCGCCCAGGCCTGGGGCGTGGACGTCGAAGGACGCCCGGCCGGCGGCTGGGGAACCCTGGCCACCTTCTCCACCCACATCTTCAAGCTCATCGCCACCGGCGAGGGCGGCCTCATCGTCGGAGACGACCTCGACACCATGGCCCTGATGCGAGCCATAGGAGGCGACACCCGACAGCCCACCCCGCACGCCGTCTGGCGGTCCAAGGCCCGGATGACCGAACTGGCCGGCGCACTCGCCCTTCCCCAGCTCGGCCACCTGGCGACCCTCGTGGCCGACCTGCGCGCGCTGCAACAGCCCGTGCTGGAAGCCCTGCACGGCCTGCCCGGTGTCACCCTCGTCCCCGAGGGCGCCGACCCCGTCGGTAACGGTTCCCTCGTCGGCCTTCGCCTGTCCGACCCCACGGCGGCCGAGCGCCTGGCGGGCAGCCTCTTCCACGAGGGTTACCGCAGCTGGTGGCCAGGCCCCGGCGACCTGCACACAGCCGCAGCCTGGCCGGTCCAGCCCGACCGCAGCCTGACCGACGCCCGCCGCTACCTCGACGTGCAGATCCCCTGGCTGCCACCGGCCAACCGGGCCTCCTGGGCAGCGGACCTGGCCCGCCACATCGAGACGACCCTCGCGGACATCCGGTGACCGCCCGCCCCGTCCGTGCCGGAATCCTCGGATGCGGCATGGTCGCCGACGAGTACGCCACCACCCTGAACACCAACGCCAGCGTCCACCTCACTGCCTGCGCCGACCTGAACCACGAGCAGGCACTGGCGTTCGCCGCCCGGCACGACTGCGCCGCCCTGCCCGTGGACACCCTCCTCAACCCGCAGAGCGTCGACCTGCTCGTGATCCTCACACCGCCGCGCACCCACGCCGAACTGGCCGAGCAGGCCATCACCGCCCGCATCCCGGCGGTGTGGGTCGAGAAGCCCGTCACCACCGACCCGCGCGCGGCGACCGCACTGATCGCCCAGGCCGCGAAGGCGGGGACGCTGCTGGGTGTCGCGCCGGACACCCTGCTCGGCCCCGCACTCGAGACGGCCGCAGCAGCACTGCGCGACGGACTCATCGGCGACGTGCGCTCCGCCGCAGCCACCCTGCTCAGCACGGGACCGGAACGCTGGCACCCCTCCCCTGCCGTGTTCTACGCCCAACACGCGGGCCCACTGGGCGACATGGGCCCCTACTACCTCTCCGCCCTCGACTTTCTCCTCGGGCCCCTGCAGGTGTCCGCCGCCACCGCCCGCAGACGTGCCGAGCGACGTATCCGCTCCGGCCCCCACGCGGGACAAGCCTTCAGCGCCGACGCTCCCACCTACGTCGCCGCGCTCCTGGAGACCGGCGACTCCGTCCCCGTCACTCTCACCGCCAGCTTCGACGCCGCCGCCACCCACACACCCCACCTGGAGATCCACGGGACCAAGGGAACCCTCGTCCTCCCCGACCCGAACTTCCACGACGGCGAGATACTCCACCGTCCCTACGGCTCCCGCGAGGCCAGCGCCCTTCCGCAGACCGTCATCGGCTTGCCCAGCAGCCGCGGCGCGGGCGTGCTGGACCTCGCCGAGGCACTGCGCGAGGAGCGGGCTCCGCTGTGCACCGCCGAACGCGCGGCCCGCACCGTCCATCTCACGCACGCGATCCTGCATGCGGCCTCACCGTCCCTCCCGGCCCAGCCGCCTAGGCAGGACACCGCACCAACCACCAGCCACTGACCGAGGAGCCACACTCATGTCCTACGGCGCCGTCATATTCGACTTCGGCGGAGTCCTCACCACCAACCTCGACAACAGCGCCCGCGCCTTCGCCCAGGAATGCGGGCTCCCCGACGACGCCTACCTCCACGCGGTCACCGTCCACCCCGAAGGCCGCCGCCTGTACGCGGAACTCGAGTTGGGCAACATCAACCAAGACACCTGGAACGCAGGCATCGCCGAGTTGATCGGGATCGACGGCACCGACCTGATGCGCCGCGCCCTCTCCACGCTGCGGCCCGAACCGCTCCTCGTGGAAGCCGTCCGAGCCATTCGCCGTGCAGGCCTGAAGACCGCGGTGCTGTCCAACAGCATGGGCACGAGTCCGTTCAACCCCTACGAACCGTGGGAGCTGACGGCCAACCATGACATGGTCGTGCTGTCGGAACAGGTCCGGCTGCGGAAGCCGGACCCGCGCATCTACCAGCTCGCCCTGGAAGGGCTCGGGCTGCAGGGACCGGACTGCATCTTCGTCGACGACATCGCCACGAACCTGCCGCCCGCGCAGGCTCTCGGGATCACGACGATCCACGCTACGGACCCAACGCGCACGGTGCAGCAGCTTCGCGGTCTTCTGGGCCTCTCTCTGACGGACTCGCACAGCACACAAGAGACCAGGTGACTGGCCGACGTGCGGGCGGCGAGATCCCGCCGGTCCTGCCTCTGCTCGTCCAAGCTGCTGACCGCCGTCTCAAGGAAGCCAAGATTCGCCTCGCCGCCATCGATGCGGCCCCGCTCGGCAGCACGGTCACGGTCCTCGGCGAGACCTTCACCCTCCCGCAGACTTCGAAACGTGCCGACGGAAGGCCCGGGCGAGTCTGGGATGAGCACGGCAACCGCAGAAACCCTCAAGCAGAGGAAAAGCGAGCATTCTTCGCCTGGACGACGATCGAGATCCTCCGCCACACGGGGATCAGGGTCGAGGAGCTTCTAGAACTCAGCCACCACAGCATCATCCGCTATCGACTCCCCAACACGGAAGAAATCGTCCCGCTACTACAGATCGCCCCCTCAAAGACCGAGAAGGAACGCCTTCTTCTCATCAACCCCGAGCTTGCGGACGTCCTGAGCGCACTCGTCGCGCGCGTGAGGCAGGGTGACGGGAGGATCAAATCCATCCCCTCCTACGACATGCATGAGAAGACCTGGAATTCCCCCATGCCAGTCCTCTATCAGTGGGAAGTTAGCAGCGAACAGCGTCCCATCTCCCTGGGTTTCATCCGAGCAGCACTTATCGACACCCTTGAGGCATCCGGGCTTACCGACAACAACGGGAAACCGTTGCACTTCCAGCCGCACGACTTCCGAAGAATCTTCATCACAGATGCCATCCTCAACGGCCTGCCACCCCACATCGCCCAGGTCATCGCAGGCCACGACAGCATCAGCACCACCATGGGATATGCCGCCATCTACCCATCGGATGTCATCGAAGCCCACCGCGCCTTCATCGCGCGGCGCCGTCAAATGCGACCCACCGAGGAATACCGGGCGATCTCCACTGAAGAATGGGATGAGTTCCTAGGGCACTGGGAGCGAAGGAAGCTCGCTCTCGGGGAATGCGGACGCGCTTACGGAACAGACTGCGCGCATGAGCATGCATGCGTCCGCTGTCCCGTTCTCATCGTTGGCCCAACCGAGAGGCCGCGACTTGAAGAGATCCGCGACAACCTTCGCGACAGAATTGCTGAAGCCGAAAGGGAAGGATGGTTTGGTGAAGTCGAGGGTCTATCAGCCAGTCTCTCCGCAGCTGAAGTAAAGATTGCGACACTCGACTCGAGACGGCAACGACGCGAGTCCGCCGTATTCCTGGGCATTCCTTCGCTTAATCAAATCACTGCCCGCACAAGTGCCCCGGCCCCCCAGCACCTGCCACCCGAAGCGACCCGGACCGCTTTGAGGAAGGTCGCCGCAGACTCCACGTGATCCGCCTGGGCGGGCCGCAGCGACGCGGCCCGCCCAGACCGTGGACGTCTAGTCGATGAAGAGCTCCTCGAGGAACTTCCGCACCACCTCCCGCGCGGTTCCCTCAGCGGCTCCCCGGGCAATGCTGTTCTCCAGGCTGCTGGCGGGCTGCCCGGTTCCACTGGGAGCCGCTGCCTGGTCGTTGCCGGCGGTCGCGTTGCCGCTCTCGGGGTCCGGCGTCTGCGCAGGACGGCGGCGGAACAGGGTCTTGATCTTGTCGAGCAGGGACATCTGTCTTCCCTCGAAAACCGAGTCGAGGGGAACGAGAGAGGCGCCGAAAGCCCTTCCAGCGGAGGGCACGCGTGATTCCTCCCCGCACCCATGGACGCGCGGGAAGCAGATCTCAACTGCGAGAAGCGAAACTTGGACGGGGAACAGGTCGTCGAACACGACCTCCCCGACCCGGCGGTCGCGCATCGAACAGCGCACCGCTGATCGCCGTGACCAGGGCGCCGACCGCCGTGACCAGCGCGATTGCCAGCTTCAAGATCAGACCCTCGGGCCACCTCAACAGGGCACGGGCCCTGGGGTGTTCGGCCTTCGAGGATGAGTACATGACCCCATGATGCCGCATCCGCCGCACACGCGCGTCGTCCGGCTCGGCTTAGTTCAGAGAAGGTCCTCACGCCGCAGTTGTGGGAGGACCTCCTGGTCCAGCACGGCCTCACCCTGGAATCGGTCACGGCGATCGACTCCCCGACGCCGGACAACGCGGTCTCCTACCGGCTGTACACGGCCCGCCGTCCGGAACGCGTGCCGAGCCGCCCCCGCACCAACGCACCTCCTCCGCCGAACACCGCCCTCGGAGTCGGTGTGATCGTGCACGGCCCGGACGGAGTCCTGCTCGGCCGACACCGGCGCCGTACCTGGGAGCTCGCCGGCGGGACCGTCGAGCCGGGCGAGACCTTCGCCGAGGCCGCCGTCCGCGAGCTCCGGGAGGAGGCCGGCCTCGTGGCCGCGTCCGACGACGTGAAGGTGCTTGGCACGCTCCTGGACCGGGTGGGCGACGTCGTACGGCTGACGGTTCCCGTCCTGATCACCCGCTGGTCCGGCATTCCCCGGCAACGAGAGGAGGCCATTGGATCCTGGCGGTTCTGGCGCCTCGACGCGTTGCCCCAGCCGCTGTTCGTGCCCAGCGCCCAGTGCCTGACTGCCTGGAACCCCGGCCTCCCGCTCGATCACCCGCCCGCCCACTTCCAGCCGTACGCCTCCCCCGGTCGGTAGCCCGGCACCGACCACCTTCCGCTACCGCGTTCGACAGAAGGGTCTTACCCGTGCCTCCGTCCTCTTCTGCGTCCCGCCCGTCCCTGCTGGGCGTCTTCGGCCATCCGGACGACGAGTCCCTCCTGGCCGGCGGCGTCCTCGCGCAGCACGCCGCCGCGGGCGCCGCGACCGCCGTGGTCACCGCCGCCTGGGCGCCCGAAAGCCACCGGGCCGGTGAACTCGCCGACGCTTTGGACATCCTGGGGGCGGGCAGGCCGCGGATGCTGGGATTCGCCGATGCCCGCATCCCTGACTCCGCGCCCGGCCGGCCCCGGCTCTGCGACGCTCCGTTGGAGGAGGTGGCGGGGCTGATCGTCGAACACATCCGCGCCGTACGGCCGCAGATCGTCGTCACCCACGACGCCTACGGCCAGCTGACCGGCCACCCGGATCACCTCCGCACCCACCAGGCGGCCCTGCTGGCGTTCCACGCCGCGGGCCTGGAGCACCTCTACCCGCAGGCCGGCGTTCCGTGGCAGCCCGATGCGTTGTACGCCGCGACGCATCCGGATTCGGGGGTGGGCGAACTGGGTGTGCTGTTGACGCGGGTTGGCAAGAAGGTGCTCAGCGTGCCGGACGGGCACGTCACCGCGACGGTCGACGTGAGCGACTGCCTGGATCGGAAGTGGGCCGCGATCTTGGCGCACCGCAGCGAAGCAGCGCGGGAGCGGCCCCTTCCCGGGATCCTTTCCCGGCTTCGCGCAGCGGAGCGGGAGTCGATCATCGCGACGGAGTACTTCACCTTCCTTGGCGGGAGGCCGGCGCCGGGCGGGGCGGTCCTCCAGCAGTCACGGTGAGCTGCTGCCGAGGGGCTTGGTCATGGCCCGGTTGACTTGGTGGTCGCGTCCGGCGACGTAGGAGGGGCAGGGCAGGTAACCGGTGCGGTGGTAGAGGGCCAGGGCGGCGGTGTTGCGCCGTCCGGTCTCCAGCATGATCCGCGTTGCCCCGCGGCTGACGGCGTGCCGTTCGAGGTGTTCGAGGAGGTACCGGCCGATTCCGTGGCCGCGGGCGTCACCGGAGACGTACATCCGTTTGATCTCTGCGGTGTGCTCGTCGAGGAGGCGTACGCCTCCGCACCCGACCGCCTCTTCGCCGAGGTGGGCGATGAGGAACAGGCCGTGGGGCGGGTCGAAGTCCACCTCGGGGGTGGTGTCCGGGTCGTCGGCGAAGCCGTACAGGCCGAGCTGTTCGGCGCGCAGGGCCTGGGTCAGGCGGCGGGCGTCCGGGTGGTCGTAGGGCGCGGCGGTCACGGAGGGCGTCGGGCGTATCGCGGCCGGGGCGTCGGGGGCGGTGGGCACGGAGGTCATGAAGCCGATAGTGCCCTGTCGACGGCGGTGAGCGCACGGGCGCCGTCCGGTGCGCGCATGCGGACGCCGGCTGAACGGCGGATCCGGCGCAGGAGGTTGCGGCAGCGGATGGACTGCACGTCGGGTACCCGGTCGGCGAGTTGCAGGAGGGTGGCTGCGGTGGCTTCGGGGTCGCGGGCGAGGAGGTGGGCGTGCGCGAGGTGGATGCCGTGCAGGAGGGCGGAGCGGGGGAATCCGCTGGTGGGGCCGTGGTCGGTGAGGGGGGAGAGGAGCGTGGTCGCCTCGGCGAGCAGGCGCCTGGTGTGGGCGGGGTTGGTGGCGGCGAGTTCGACGAGGGCGTGGCCGGCCTCGGCGGAGACCTGTTCGGGGGTGAAGTAGTACAGGGAGGGAGGGTCGTCGTCGCGGCGGTGTTCCAGGAGGGTCCGGCAGCGGTCGGTGGCGTCCCGGAAGGCGCTGATGTCGCCGGCCGCGGCGTGGGCGGTGGCCATGCGGCCCCAGGCGCGGGCGCGGACGATGGGGCTGCTGCGGGCGGTGTGGTCGACGGCGGCTTCGGCGTAGCGCAGGGCGGCGGGGGGCTTGCCGGTCGCGGCGTGCTGGTAGGCCAGCATGCCTAAGACGTTGGCGACCGTGGTGGTGTCGCCGGCGGCTCGGGCGAGGCGGATCGCGAGGAGCTGGTAGCGCTGGGCGGCCGCGTTGAGGTCGGCGTCGAAGGCCATCCACCCGCTGAGCTGGGCCATGCCGCTGGCGGTGGCGAGGAGGCGGGTGCCGACGTCGGTGGTGTAGCTGCTGCTGCGGACCAGGTCGAGGACGCCGGCGAGTTCGATGCGCACGTACCGCTGGGACAGGGCTCCGCCTCCGGCGGTGTCGTCCAGCCGCCGCAGGCGGCCTAGGTGGCCTTCGAGGACGTCGACGAACGCGGGCAGGACCTGCTCCTGGGTGCCCGGTGCGGCGGTGCGCAGCGGGCTTTGCCGGGTGGCGTCCCAGACGGCGCTCAGGAGTTGGCTGTCGCCTGCCGGGTGGAGGATGGCCTGCTCTCGCGGGTCGGTGGCGGTCCACGCGGTGGCGGTGGCCAGGACATCGGCGACCGAGCGGCGGCCGACGAGGTCGTCGGTGGCAGTCTTCTCGGCCGTCGCGCCGCCCACAGCGGGCTCTCCCCAGAGGCCCGCCGCGTTGAAGGGGTCGCCGGTGGCCTCGGTGAGGACCGTGGCCGCGAGCCGGCGCACGGTCGCGGAGCGGGGCCTGGTGCCGTTGAGCCAGGCCCGGCCGGCGGTCAGGTGCAAGGTGGGCTGGCCGACGGCTTCCAGGCGCGGGTTGAGTGCCCGGACGAGATCACGGGGTGTCCACCGGGCTGCCCGGAGGGCGGCGGCCAGGGCCTGGTTCGAGGGGGGCGCGGACGCCGACCCGGCGTCCGCCGACGTCGCGTCGCGGAGGGTCATCACGCCCGGACGCTACGTCAGATCTCCTGTGTGGGGCGCGAATTCTCGGCTTTTCTCGCTCTCGCCGCGAAATTCTCAACGTTCTCTCCGGTCTTCTCTGCCGCGGCCTCTTCGGGCGCTGTGTGCTGGTGAGCCCGCCGCCGGCCGACCGCGCCGACGGCTTGGCCGGCCACCATCTGGGCCGTCGCCGCCACCTGTCACGACGCGTACGGCCGCCTACCGGCGGCCGGTGCGCGGGAGTTGGAGGACGCCATGCCGCACCGTTTCGAGCCGGGTCCGCAGCGCGAGCGGATCGCGGCGGCGCTCGCGGATTACGTTCGCGCGGGAGGGCCGCTGTCGGTGGCGGACGGCTCCGGCGTGATCGGGGAGCTGGAGCAGCGGATCGAGAAGGTCCTGGGCCTGCCGGATCCGCTGTCGTTCTCCTCGGGCACCGCCGGGCTGCACGCGGCCTATCTCGCGCTGGACATGCCGCCCGGCTCGGAGGTGATCGGGCCGGTCACCACGTTCCACGCCTCGTTGAGCCCGGCGCTGCACGCCGGTCTCACCGCGGTGCTGGTCGACGTCGAGGCGGCCACCGGGAACCTGTGTCCGGCGGCGTTGGAGGCGGCGATCACCCCGCTGACCCGGTGCGTGACGGTGACGCACTACCTGGGGCATCCCGCCGCGATGGAGGAGATCACCAGGATCTGCCGCGAACGGGACCTGCACCTGGTCGAGGACATCAGCCACTCCTACCTGTCGACGCTGCACGGGCAGCGGGTGGGGACGTTCGGCGACATCTGCGTCGGCAGCATGCAGGACAGGAAGTCCTGGCCCGCCGGGGAGGGCGGCCTGTTTAGCGCCGCGCGCCCGCAGTGGCGCGAGCGGGCGCTGCTGGCCGGCCACTACCGCGGCCGCGCCCTGCTGCTGAAGGACCTGGAGCTGGCGGCGTTCGGGGAGACCGGGCTGGGGCTGAAGATGCGGATGCACCCGCTGGCCGCGGTGGTGGGCCTGGCCAACGCCGAGGACCTGGTGGAACGCCTGGCGGCCCGCCGCGCGCTGCTGGAGCGGCTGAGCCGGGGCTTGGAGGGCCTGGCGGGGGTGCGGCCGCCGGTGGTGCGGCCTGGCGTCGGCATGGGCGGCTGGTTCTCCTACCGGCCGCAGATCCAGCCCGGCGAGCTGAAGCCGGGGGCGGACGTCGACGCCTACCTGCGGCGGCTGCAGGACGCCGGGGTTCCGGCGCACTACCCGTCGGTCGGCTCGCTGGCCGGCATGCCACTGTTCACACGTCCGGTCCCGCTGCACGCGGCGGCCGGCACCTGGCGGCCGCGGCGGTGCGGGCCCTTCCACGGCGAGAGCGCCTACAACGCGGGCCGGATCAGCGTGAGCGTCACCGGCGAGGACACCGAGGAGACGATCGACGCCTACGCCGCCGCCTTCGCCGAGGCGTCGCAGGCCCTGGCCCGGCCGGTGGCGGCATGACCGCCCGGGCAGCCGTCCGCACCGCACCCGCCGAGCCCGACCCGGCGGACCTCGCGCTGCTGGCGCGGCGCCGGCTGTTCGGCTGGTCGCGGGAGATGGCCGCGCAGCGCCGGGAGTTGGAGCGCGGCTGGACGGCGGCGCTCCAGGCCGGCGGCGCGATCAGCCCGCCGCCGGGTGCCGGGGCGGCGCAGCATCTGGCGGACGGCGGCGGGTTCCGTGTTCCGGCCGCGCTGGAGGACGAACTCCCATCGGCGGCGCGGGCGTTCTTCGACGACCGGGTGGTGCGCGAGGGCTGGGTGTATCTGCGGGGCTTCGGCTACTACGCAGCCGACGCGCAGATGTACCTACCCGGCCGCGCTCCCGCGCCCGGCCGACGGTTCGCCGCCATCCAGCGGCGGTGGCCCCGGTACGCGGAGTCCGCCCGCCCGCTGGCGGAGCCCGCAGCGCGGGAACCGGCCGGGTGGTACGCGTGGTTGGCCTGGCTGGCGTTCCTGGAATCGGCGGTGCAGGACGTGTGCACCGCGCGGTGGAGCGCCGCGGTCCTTGGCCACGGCGGGGCGGCCGGGGTGCTGGACGAGGTCCTGGAGGGGCTCTGCGCGCTGCTAGCCGAGGCGGCCTGGAACCGGTGGCAGCCGGACGGCCGTCCGGCCGGTCCGTGCGATCCGGCCACCTGGGCGGAGCGGGCCGGCGCGTTGAGCTCCGATGCCCGGATCCCGGAGGTCCTGCGCGAGCTGGCGCGGGCGCTGGAGGGGCCGGAGGTAGCGGCGGACGCGGTGCGCGCCGTGCGCGAGGGCGACGTGCTGTGGCAGATCGCCGCGGTCGCCCAGACCCGCTGGCCGGCGCTGGCCGCAGCGCATCCGGGCTCGCCGGTGCTGCTGGTCAGCGAGGCGTTCGGCGCGATGGCCGTAGGTCCGGTGCTCGCCGGGATGCTGCCGGCCGGTCAGCGCGGCCGGGTCCGGCTGGCGCTCGCCCGGGGTTCCGTCCACGAGGAGGAGATGGCCCGGGTCTCGGGCACCGCGTGGCGCACCGGGCGTCTGGAGGCGGACGGGCAGGTGGTGGTGCACCTGGACGACAGCGTGTTCACCGGCCGCACCCACGCCGGACTGCGCCGGGCCCTGACCGGCGTCTCGGCCGCGGTGTACCTGGTGCCGCTGACGCTGGACGTGGGCACGCCCTTCAACCACCCGGAGGAGATCACCGCGCTCGGCCGCGGGGTCGGCGAGCACCTGGCCTTCCTGGAAACCGCCGTGCGCGCCGTGGGCGGGGTGCTGCCGCCCGCGCCGAGCCTGTGGGCGCGCCGCAAGGCTCCGGCTCCGCCCCTCGGTGCCGGCGGTGGTCCGGCGCAACCGTGGGAGGAGGCGTTCGCGCGGGTGGCGGGCGGCTCGGACCGGCTGCTGGCGCTGCTGTGGGACCGCTACGCCCTGGAGGTCCGCGATGCCTGACCGCCCGAGCCCGCGACCGTCGGCCGAGGTGCCGGCGTCCGACCTGGTGTTCACCGCGGCGGCCGGCCGCCGGTCCCGCATGGTGTCCTGGCTGGCCTACCAGCAGATGGCCGCCGACGTGGCCGGGCAGATCCGCCGCGCCCACCCCGGTGCGGTGACGCTGGTGGGGATCTTGCAGGGCGGGTGGATCACCGCTCAGTCCCTGGCCGATCTCCTGCCCGCCTCGACGGTGCTGGCCGCCGCCGCCCGCCGCCGCGGCGAGCGTACCGACGGTCTGGAGCTGCTCGCCGCGGCCGACGGGCTTCTTGCCCCCGGGACGCTGCCGCAGGGGCAGCCGCTGATCGTGGTGGACGAGGTCGTCGACTCCGGCCGCACCGCCCGTTTCTTCCTCGGCCACCTCGCCCTGTACGAACCGCAGTTGGCGTGCCTGGCGGCCTCGGACACCGCGGACCCGGCGCCGCACTTCACTGCCTGGTCCATGTCCGACCTGCCCGCGCTGGTCTTGCCCTGGCGGGTCCTGCGCGACGCCGACCAGACCGCGGCGTGCCTGCTGGCCGCCGGCCCCCTGACCACCGCCCAGCTCGACGAGAGGCTGCGTGACCTCGGCCATGACATCGACCCCGTCCTCCTTGAGTTCCACCTCGACCATCTCGCCGCCCGCGACCGGCTCCACCGCGACGGGGACCTCTGGCTCCTTCCCGGCGGGCCGGACGGCGGCTGATCCCGCGACCGTCAGCGGCATCGAGCGGGTGGCCGCGTTCTACGACGCGGACCCCGAGCGGGAGTGGCAGCGCACCCGGTCCGGCCCCTACCACCGGCTGGAGACGGAGGTCATCCACCAGCAGGTCCTGGCCGGGCTGCGCCCGGGAAGCCGCATCCTCGACATCGGCTCGGGCCCCGGCGTCCACGCCCTGGAACTGGCCCGCCGCGGGCACATGGTCGCCCTGTCCGACCTGTCCGCGAACAGCCTGGACAGCGCCCGCGCCCGCTTCCGCGAGGCCGGTCTGGAAGGGCACCTGCTGGGCACGCAACACGGCCCGGCGCAGCACCTGACGCCGCTGCCGGGCCAGTTCGACGCGGTGCTGATGTTCGGCCCGCTCTACCACCTGCTCGACGACGCGGACGCCGTCGAGGCGGTGCGCCGCGCCGCGACCGCGCTGGCGCCGGGCGGCCGGCTCCACGCGATTTTCCTGACCCGCACCTCGGTGCTGCGGGACCTGCTCAAGCGCGGCCGGTTCGCGGAGATGACCGCGCTGACCGGCGGCGGATACCTGGACCACGGCCGCTACGAGCCGCTGTCGACGTTGGCGGCCGACGACTACATGCCGCCCACCCGCACCCACCGCCTCACCGAGGCCGAGGACCTGCTGGCCGCGGCCGGACTGGAGGTCACCGACCGATACTCGCTGGAGGGCGTCGCGGCGTGGATGCGCCCGTACGTCGACCAGTCCGCCGCCGACCAGGCGGCGTTCACCGTGCTGAGCCGCGCGGTGCGGGAGACCACCCAGGTGAGTGAACTCCTCGAAGCGGGCGATCACTTCCTGCTGTCCGCCACACCGGCCGGACTGCCGCGCCCGCGCACCCGGCCCCGCCCGGCGGCGGGACGGGCGGACGTCGTGGGGCGCCACCGCGGCGTGCTGGCCGGCGCCGACGGCCTCATCACCTTCGCCCCGGCCCTCATCCGCCACCGCGGCCGCCGCCTGCTGGCCGTGACCACCGGCCCGGCCGACGCCCGGACCTACATCCCCCGGCAGCTGCCCGGCCGCGCCCCCGAGCCCTGGTACACCGGCGGCCGCAACCGCATCGTCCTCACCGCCGTGCCCGAGCCCGGGGGCGGGCCGGTGTCCCTGGACGGTGCCCGGCCGCTGCCGGTCCCGGACGGCTGCGGCGACGTCACCGGCGTGAGCCTGGTCGTCCACCAGGACGCGCTGCACGCCTACTTCAGCGCCCGGCCCGACGGCGGGGCCTGGGCGATCTACCGCACCGTCAGCCACGACGGCGGAACCACCTGGGCCTGCCCCCACCTCACCCTCGCCCCCGCCGCCGAGGACGGGGCGACCGACGGCGAGCACGTGCTGCTGCCGGCCGTGCTTCACCGCGGCGGCGCCTGGTGGATGTGGTACGCCGGACGCGACGGCCACCACCGGCGCATCCACCTGGCCACCTCCACCGACGGCCTCACCTGGCAGCGCCACGGCGTCGTCGTCACCACCGGCCCGGCCGGCGCCCCGGACGCGTACGCCGCCGACTGCCCCGCCGTCGCCGCGACGTCCGACGGGGGCCTGCTGATGGTCTACGGCGCCGGCACCTCCCGCTCGTTGGCCGCCGAGCACTCCCGCGACGGCCTGACCTGGCGACCGCTGGGCATCGTCCTGCACCGCGGCGGCCGCGGCAGCCCGGACTCCCGCTACGCCTTCTACCCCGCGCTGCTGCCCGAGGGCGGCGGCCGGATCCGGCTGCTGTACGCGGGCGAGGACGAGCAGGCGCGCTGGACGGTGCTGGACGCCGGGCTGCTGGACGCCGCGCTGCTGGCCGAGCGCCCCGCTCCGCTGCCGCTGACCGACGAGATCGCCGTGGCCGTCGACCGCGTCCGCGACGAGGTTCCCGCCCCGTACTGGGAGAGCCCGGAGGACTGCCACGCCCCCGCGCCCGCCTACGCCTCCCCCGACGGGGCGCTCGCCCAGCTGCGGCCGAGCAGCACGCCGGTGTTCGCCGCCCGCACCGCGGCGGGTGCGGTCATCATCAAGCCCGGTCGCGGCCGGGCCTTCGCCGAACGGGAGCACACCGGTCTGCAGGCCCTCGCCCGGCATCTGCCCGTGCCCGCCACCGCGCTGCACTACCGCGGCGAGGACGCGACGCTGGTCTCCCAGGCCGTGGACGGCGTCCCCCTGCGCGACCTGGCCGCCACCGACCCGGGGCGGTTCCTGTCGGTCCTGGGCGAGGTGGCCGCCCGGCTGGTTCACGGCGCCACCGCGACGCTGACCCCCCGCCGGGAGGACGACGTCGACCACTCGCTCCAGACGCCCGCGGTGCTGTCCGGCTGGGTGGAGGACCTCGCCCGCCGGCTGCGGCCCTGGGCCGACCACACCCTGCACTTCAACGGCGCACCGGCCCAGCTCAGTTGCCGCTCACTCATCCACCTCGCGCGCCGCTCCCTCACCCCGACCGCCCTGGGCGGCTGGCTGGTCCACGCCACCGGCGACCTCCACCTGGGCAACGTCCTCGTCCACCCGACCGAGCCGCGCTGGTGGGTGATCGACGCCGAGTTCGCCGGCCTGCACGACCTCGACCAGACGCTGGCCAAGCTGGCCGGCTCCTGCCTGAAGCACACCGGACTGCTCGCCGACGCCGCGGTCCGCGAACACCGCGGCGTCCTGGAGGTCACCTGCCCGCTGGCCGATCCGTTGGGCGGACAGCTCCTCGGCACGACCTGGCTGCTGGACCGGTTCGACGGCCTGCCCCTGGACCGGGCCCGGATCCTCGGCCTGCTCATGCCGGACTTGTACTTCCGCCTCACCCGCGACGAGAACACCCCCGCCGCCGCCGAGGGCCTGGCCGCCCTCGCCCTGGCCGCTCGGATGACTGGCCACGGAGCAGCCCAGTGAACCCCACCCCCCACCAGCCGCTAGCGCCGCCGATGCCCGCGGTCACCACCGTCCTGTTCGACATCGACAACACGCTGATCCCCACCCGCGCGATCTGGCAGAGCGCCCTGGACGCCGTCGCCGCCCGCCTCGCCGGCGCTCACCCCGGCGTGAGCGCGGCCGTCATCACCTCCACCTACGTGAACACCTCCGACCGGCTGTGGGGCGACTATGACCGCGTCCTGGCCCCGCTCGGCTCGCACACTGCCGCCCGCCGCCACGTCTGGGAGGCCGCCCTGCGCGAAGCCGGGATCGAACTGAGCGAGCGGCAACTGGACGCCCACGTCGACGACTTCGCCCACCGGCAGATGCGCGCGATCCGCCCCGTCCCCGCCACCGTCGACGCCTTCCGGCGCCTCGCGGAGGTCTACCAGCTCGGCATCGTCACAAACGGCGACGCCGACCAGCAGCACGCCAAGCTCGAACAGGCCGGCCTCGACCCGTACTTCGAGACCGTGGTGTGCGCGCTGGGCAACGGCCACCGCAAGCCGCACCCCGCGCCGTTCCACCAGGCCTGCGAGGACCTGGCCGTCCGACCCGAGCAGTGCCTGTACGTCGGCGACGAGTGGACCGCCGACGTCGTCGGCGCCCGCGCCGCCGGACTCCACCCGGTCTGGATCACCCCCACCGGGCAGCCCCCGCCCGGGTCGGCGCCGATCACCCGCTTCACCAGCCTCGCCTCCTGCCTGAGAGCGCTGTGCGACCACGCCGCGCGCCGGCCGATCCGCGAAACGGAGCCCACGTGACCACCACGGCTACCATCCTCCCGCCCCCACCCCGGGCGAACACGGCCCACCCCGCCGGCCCCACCCCGCCAGATCCCCGCACCGGGAGCGCTGTCGCCTGCGATCTGCTGGGCCTGGTGCGCATCCCCGCCACCGAGCTGCACCTCGCGTCCCGCGCCGGCCTGGACCCCGCCCTGCTGGACACCTTCCTCCCGGCCGCCAGCGGATCCCGGCCCGCGGCGGGCGCGCGGCACATCCGGCTCGGCCGGGGCCCGGTCTACTACCAGCCCCGTACGGCGCTGCCGTCCTGGGCGACGCTGGGCGAAACCCTCGGCCGCCTGGACCGCCAGGCGCCGGGGCAGGCCCCGGCACTGCGGCACGCGCTGCTCGACAACCTTCACAACCTCGCCGCCGCCGGCGCCTACACCCTCTGGCACAGCCTCACCGACCGCCCCAGCCTCACCGACGATCCGCGCCCGGCCGCGCTGGAACGCCTGCTGGAAACCGCCACCTCCACCGCCGCCGCGCTGCACGGCCACCCCGCCACCGGCCCGTTCGCCCCGCACCCCGGCGACCTCGCGCTGCTGCAGGCCCACGAGGCAGGCTGGCGGACCTTCCGGGAGCTCGACAACACGGTCAAGATCGGCAACGAGCTGCGCTTCCTCGCCGAGCACGTACTGGTACCCCGGCCCGACATCACCACGGTCCTCGCCCCGCTGTACGGGTCGCTGTCCCTCGCGCTGACCGCCCGGACCGTCCTTCCCGCCCTGCTCGGCCGGCCGATCGACGTGCACCTGATCCGCCTCGGGTTCCACGACCAGGGGAACGTCGCGTACCTCGGCGCCGGCGGCACCGTCCGCCACCGTGCCACCGCGCCCCGCGCCTACCGCGACCGCCTGACCGCCGCAGCCCGCGACACGACCGTGCTGGTCATCGACGACAACGTCGGCTACGGCAGCACGCTGCGCGCCGCGCGCACCCTGGTCGAACAACTCGGCGGACGGGCCGTCACCCGCAGCGTCGAATCCGCCTGGACCCTGTACCACCGCTCCGGCCGGCACGACATCGCCGACGCCGCCGACCTGCCGAGCCTGCGCCCCAACCTGCACCACAGCATCCAGAAGCGCCTGACCGGACACCTGCTGCGCGGCGACACCGATGCCTACCTGAGCGACGGAGCCCACCGTGCGGCGGGCACGCTGCACCGGCAGATGGCCGCCAGCTTCGACCTCGCGGTGAGCACCGGCACCTGGACCACCGCCCAACTGGCCGCCATGCGGGCCGAACTCGCCCACGCCGCCTCCTGGAACGAACCGCCCGTCCCCCGCCCGGCCGCGCTCGCCGCCGCCTGAACCCGGAGGCGCCCGCATGCCCACCACCCCCACCCCGGCGACCGCCACGGCCCCCATGGCCGATCCCGCCGGGCCGACCGGCCCGTGGCGGGTGAACGTCGACGTCCGCCACGGCACGGTCACCTCCCTCCCCGGCCTGCCGCCGGGACGGCTGCTCGCCGACCTCCTCGACGACAACGTGCCCACCGCCGTCATCGACCTCGACCGCTCCACCGGCACCAGCACTGCGCTGCTGGAGACGGCCGTGCGCCACCACCCCGGCCGGCTGTGGGCCGGCGGCCGCCTGGCCCCGCGCGACCCGGCCGTCCGCCGCCTCCTGGACGCCGGCGCCGCCGGTGTCCTGCTCGGCTCCACCGGACTGGTCCCCGACGGCCGCCTCGACCCGCACGCCTGGCCGGACTTCACCACCCTCGCCGACGCCGGACAACTGATGCTCTCCCTCGACGCCGTGGACGGACGGATCGTCACCGACGGCTTCACCCGAACCACCAGCGTGCCGCTGACCGACGCCCTGGACGCCCTCCTCGACGCCACCGGCAGCACCCAGCCCATCCTGATCACCGACGCCCGCGCGGCCACCCACCGCACCCCGCCCCCCTGGCACATCCTCGACCGCATCGCGGACCGCCGCCCGCGCTCCCACCTGTGGTACGCCGGCGGCCTGGCCGGATGGGCCGACCTGACGCGCCTGTGGCACGCCGGCTGGGGCGCCGTCGTCGGCCGCGCCTACCTCACCGCCCCCCGCGGCCTGCCCGACGCCGAAGGCCGCCTCCACCGCACCCCGCCCACGGAGAACCCGACATGACCCAGCCCGCCCCCACGCCCGACCGTGACCCGTGGTGGATCAGCAACTACCGCGGCACCGGCTACCTGGAGCGCTACGGAAGCCACGACGGTGCCACCACCCGACGCGACATCGACTTCCTCACCGCCCGCCTCGCCCTGCAGACCGATCACACGATCCTCGACCTGTGCTGCGCCTTCGCCCGGCACACGGCCGAGCTGACCCGCCGCGGCTACACCCACACCACCGGCGTCGACCTGTCCCAGGACCTCCTCGACCACGCCGCCGCCACCGCCGCGGCGGACGGCGAGCGGATCAACCTGCTGCACGCCGACGTCCGCGACCTTCCCCTGGACGACGGCTGCGCCGACGCCGTCCTGCTCCTGTTCAACTCCTTCGGCTTCCTCGACACCACCGACGAGGACCTCGGCGTCCTCCGCGAAGCGTTCCGCGTCCTGCGCCCCGGCGGCCGCATGGTCATGGACCACTTCACCCCGCACCCCGACACCACCGGCATGGGCGCCCGCACCGTCCGCGGCGACCACGCCGAAACCACCCAGCAGGTCACTTGGGGCCCGGTCACGCGCAGGCTGAACCGGCACACCACCACCGCCTACGACGACGGCACCACCGACACCAGCCACAGCTCGGTCCGCCTCTACACCCCCGCCGAGCTGACCGACCTGCTGCACGCGGCCGGCTTCGTCGTCGACGAGCAGTTCGGCGGCTACGACGCCCGCCCCCTCACCGCCGACAGCAGCCGCCACCTCGTCACCGCGCACCGCCCCTGACCCGCCGCACGCCCGGGACGGCCGTGCGGCGCCGGAAACGAAGCTGGGCCCGGCCGCATTGTGCGACCGGGCCCGGCTTCGTTTCCGGGAGGGAGCGTGGTCAGGTCAGGCGGACCGGGAGCCCGTACCGCTTGGCGAGCTCGGCCTTGATCTCCCCGACCGGGACGGTGCGCTCCATACGCGGCGAGTACAGCAGCGAGCTGACGATCGCCGCCGACGCGCCCGCTTCGGTGAACGCCGCCGCCGCGTGCTCGGCTGAACCGGCGCCGCCGGAGGCGATCACCGGCAGGTTGACCGCCTCGGCGATCCTGCGGGTGATCTCCAGGTCGTAGCCCTCGTGCGTGCCGTCCTGGTCGATGGAGTTGACGCAGATCTCCCCCGCGCCCAGCTCCTCGCCCCGGCGCGCCCACACGATGGCGTCCATGCCGGTGGCCTGCCGGGCACCGTCGATGAACACCTCGTACCCGCTGGGAATCTCGGCCGTGACCGGGACGCGCTTGACCTGCATGGACTGCACGATGCACTGGCGGCCGAACTCGGCCGACCCCTCGGTGATGATCGAGGGATTGCGCACCGCCATCGAGTCCAGACTGATCTTCTCCGCGCCGGCGGCCAGCACGGCGTGCATGTCCTCCAGCGACCGGATCCCGCCACCCACCGTCAGCGGCACGAACACGGTCTCGGCGACCTTGCGGATCGTGGCGAGGTCCGCCTGGCGGCGCTGAGCGCTGGCGAGGATGTCGTAGAAGATGATCTCGTCGATGCCGTCCGCGTACACCGACGCGGCGACCTCGGCGGCGTCGCCTACGTCGATGTTGTCCTCGAATCGGCGGGCCTTGGTGACCCTGCCGTCGATGATGTCGAAGCAGGCGATCAGCCGGGTGGTCAGCCCCGTCGTGATGGTCAGGCCGGGCACAGTTCCTCCTGCGGGGTCTTGGCGAACCGCTCGAGGAGGTCCAGCCCCAGCGGGCCGGACTTCTCGGTGTGGAACTGCGTGGCCATGATGTTGCCGCGCGCGACGGCAGAGGTGAACGGCAGACCGTACTCCGTGGTCGCCGCGATGTCCCCGGCGTCCGCGGGGTCAGCGTAGTAGCTGTTCACGAAGTAGAAGTGGCCCGCTTCCGGCAGACCGGCCAGGAAGGGATGGGCCGAGGTGCGGTGCACCTGGTTCCACCCCATCTGCGGCACTCGCACGTCGGCGCCGTCAAAGGCCCGTACGGTCCCGGGCAGCCAGCCCAGGCATGTCGCGTCCTGTTCCTCGCTGGTCTCGAAGAGGACCTGTAGGCCCACGCAGATGCCCAGGAACGGGGTGCGGCCTTCGATAACCCGGGCGTGAAGTGCCTCGGGCCATCCGGCTTCGGACAGGTAGGTCATCGTGGTCCCGGCTGATCCGACACCAGGAAGGATGATCCGGTCGATGCCGTCCAGTTCCGATGGCGAGGTGAGCAGACGGTTCGGCACACCGAGGAAGTTCAGCGCGTGGACCACGCTCTGGCTGTTTCCGGTGCGGTAGTCGATCACGCCGACCACGGGTCGGTCGTCCTGCATGAACGCCTCAATCTAAGGGCCGTCGAGGGCGCCCCGGTTGAAGTAGCTGGCCGCCGTCACATAGACGGCAAAGGTCACTGTGAGTCTATCGGCGGCGACTAGCCGATGCTGCTTGTTCCGCCCGGGCTCTGCGAGTCAGGGCGGAAGAACTGCCCTCTTCCCCAAGCCGTCCCAGTCTCGAGCGCTTCAGCCGACGGGGCTGCTCTGGATGTCCGGCACCTGGGGCAGCCACTGCACGGCGTTGTCGCGGAAGCTCTGATTGACTGGATCGAGGTCAGCTCCGTTGGTGTCGTCTAGAGCCGTTACGACAATGCCGAGTTCCGGGACGTCGCTATCGATCGCCGCGAGGCTGCCGCAGTGGGGGGTGAAGTCGCCGGCCAGTGGACGCGCGGTCAGCCAGCCGCACTGTGCTCGGTCTCCGGCACTGGGGGCAGCCAGTGCACCGCGTTGTCCTTGAAGGACGCGTGGATGGGCACAAGGTCTGCGCCGCTCGTGTCGTCGAGGGCGGTGACGTTGATGCCGATCTCCGGGATGGTGCTGTCGATCGCCGCGACACGGCTGCCACAGGTCGGGCAGAAGCCGCGTTTCGCCTCGCCTTCGAAGGTCTCGTACCAGGTCGGCTCGCTCTCTCCGGTCCAGGTGATCGTCTCGAATCCCACCCACCACATCACAGGGGTGCCACCGAGTTTCTGGCAGTGCCCACAGGCACAGGTGTGAGGGAAGACGGCCGGACCCCGGGCGGTGAAGCGGATGCGGCCGCATAGGCAGCCGCCGGTACGTCCCTCGGCTTCTTCGGCTCCCTGGGCGTCGGCGGTGAGAGTGGCGTTCATCAGCTGATCTCCTGGGATCGGTAGGTTAGTTGAGTCCACCAATGTGCCATCCCTTCCGTAATCGTCAGGACGCCGTCGGCGGCCTGCGGAGGCGTCGCGGGCCGGGCGACAAAGCTCCGGCTCAGGGGCGGCCGAGGGCGCGGACAGCCCATCCGGCGTCGCGCCAGGTGTCGGCGTTGAGGGTGCCGCGGCCGTCGATGACCCTCGGGGTCCCGGCGCGGGTGGCGAGGCGGTGCGGGTCGATGTGGGAGAACTGCGGCCACTCGGTCAGGTGCAGCAGCAGGTCGGCGTCCTGGACGGCGGCGATCGGGTCGTCGGCATAGTCGAGTTCGGGGTGTGCCTTGCGGGCGTTGTCCAGGGCCTGCGGATCGGTGACGGTGACTTCGGCGCCGAGTTCGTGGAGCTTCTGGGCGACGGCGAGGGCGGGCGAGTCGCGGATGTCGTCGGTGTTCGGCTTGAAAGCCGCGCCCCAGACGGTGATCTGCTTGCCCATGAGGTTGCCGCCGAGCTGTTCGCGGGCGAGGTCGCCAATGGCTCGCGGCGCCGGCTGTTGATGGCGTCGACCTCACGGAGGATCGTCAGGGCCTGGTCGACGCCGAGCTCGCCGGCGCGGGCCATGAAGCCGCAATGTCCTTGGGCAGGCAGCCGCCGCCGAAGCCGAGGCCGGGGCGCATGCCGCGGCGGCCGATGCGTGCATCGTGGCCGAGGATGTCGGCGAGCTGGCCGACGTCGGCGCCGGAGGCTTCGCAGACCTCGGCGATCGCGTTGATGAAGGAGATCTTCGTGGCGAGGAAGGCGTTCGCGGACGCCTTGGCGAGCTCGGCCGTCGCCCAGTCGGTGACGATCGTGGGTGTCCCCGCCCCGATGATCTTGTCGAAGCACTGCCGCAGTACCGCTTCGGCCCAGGAGTGTTCATTCTCGAATCCGAGGACGAGCCGGTCGGGGCGAAGGGTGTCCTCGATGGCGAACGACTCGCGCAGGAACTCCGGGTTCCAGGCGACCTCGGTCGCTTCCCCCGCCGGTGCGAACTCGTGCAGGAGGTCGCGGACGCGGGGTGCGGTGCCCACTGGGACGGAGGCTCGGCTGCTGACGCCGCTTGTCGAGCAGCAGCTGGGATCTTGAGTGGATGGCCTTGTCGGATCCGCGGCGTCCCTTCGGCCGGCGCTGCGGGCGGTCCAACAGGCCCTTGGGGATCCACGAGTGGATGAGCCGCGCGTTGGCCTCGTAGCTGGCCGAGGTGGCGTCGGCGACCAGGTCGTCGATCGTCCGGGGCTCCGTGATCTGCGTCCAGGGCTGGTGCACCGTTTGAAATTACATCGGTTCGCCTCGAACCCGGGCGGCATATCGCGCAGTTGAAGCCCATCGGGATGCCACCTCGAAGGGCAAGGCGCGAAGGGCCCGGTCGCTGGATGGTCTGGCCGGCCTCAGCCGATCCGGGCCCCTCGCGCGGAGCGCGATCACCTGTCCGGAAGAGAGACGAGGCACTCCATGACGCTTGACCCTATCCCGACGCCCCCGAGTGCCCGAGCGACCCGGGCTCGTCGGCGGAAGCCGACTCGCAGGTACTTCCGCCTGGTCACCGCTGGCCTCCTCAAGGGCGCCGCCCAGGCCGTCGGGGCTGCGGTCGTCACCGCTGCTCTCTGGTGGTTCCGCAACACCTGACCTTCCGCTATGTGGGCCTGCGTCGACCACTCGGGCGCCGAGATGGCCACCGGCCACGGTCTGCCCGCGACCAGCCTCTGTCCACAGACGCGCAGCCGTACGGTCCCGCTCCCGATCAAGGAACAGAAGGGTCGCGTATGTCCACAATGGCCTGCTTCGAGTCGCTGACGATCGGCTAGTTCGAGCCGATCACGTTGTCGCCGTCGATCTCTGGGGCCCACCTGCCCATGACGAGCGTCAACCCACCGAGGCGGTGCTGGGGCAGCCAGCGCGGATCGTCGTCCGTGTCTCCGGGCCCAACCCGTCCTGGGTTCACGTAGCGACCTGTGCGGCTGCGCGCGGTGGCGAGTTGGTCGTCGGGCTGCTCAGCGCGCTCGCCTCAGCCGGCGCGCGTCCTCCGGGCGTCGCGTTCGTCTACGGGCTCCACAATGCCGGTGAACTGTCGCGCTGGATGGTCGGTCCGACGATTCCTCTCACCGACCCGCGGGTGCCGCCCTTTCAGGAGGTGCGGGACTGTACGCCGACGAGGCGGGGCGCAGGAAGGTTCCTGAGCCCCGCAGTGTCACGCTCCCGTCGGTGTGAAGGGGTGCTCGCACGGTTCGGCGGGGCGTTGGGCTACCCATCCGGATCCGTAGGCGGCCGGGCCGTTCACGGTGCGCACGTGGGTGAAGCCGAGGCGCTCGTAGTAACCGTGCAGGCGAGGGTTGGTCGTCCAGGCGTCGAGCCGCAGCCACTTCATCCCACTGCGAGCGGCCTGGTCTCCGCACCAGTCCAGAATTCTGGCCCCCAGGCGGTCCCCGCCGCCCGGTCGAGCCAAGGTCAACTTATGTACGTAGAAGGATGGTTCGCGTATCTCGTCCTCAGTCCACAGGGCAGGTTCCGCCCTCTGGTCGAGGGTGACCGTAGCCACGGGCGGCGCACTGGGCGACGGCCGGAAGAGGAAGGCCTCGCCGGCCAACACGCTCTCGGTGAGGAGCTCGGGCGGGTAGGGCGTGGACCACTGGTCACTGCCCTGGTCACGCAGCCAGTTCGCCGCATCCACGCGGAACTGGATGAGTCGGGGGATGTCGGCCGTCTCGGCCCGGGCAACGATCACTCGCCGCCTCGCCCCGTACTGCGGAACCGCTCGTACACCGTGATGTTGCGGTGGGCCGGCAACGTGAAGAGGGTGACCTGCACAGGCATGTCGTCCGCGTCGTAGTTGGTGCTGACGATCTTGATGGCAGGCACCGAGTTGCCCTCACCAAGGCCTAGACGCACGTTCTCCCCCGCGGTCGTCGTGTGGGGGTGGATCTCGTCTATGGAGCGGACGATCTCGTGTCCCAGCTCGGCAAGGACTCGGTTCGTGCCGCGGTCGACGTTGTCCTCGAGCATCCAGTCGCTTCCCTCGACGATCCGGAGCGCAACGTACGAGTCGTCGGTGTGAGCCGCAGCCCCGTCCACCATGTTGGTCCTGCGCCGGACGGCGACGAACTCGCCGTCCCGCAGGCAGAGGCGGCTGCGCACCAGTTCCTCTGCCGGCTCGCGCGTGATCTCGTCCATACGCGCGTCGCCCTTGCGGTGCGCGGCGTCGAGCAGGGACGTGTAGACGTCGACGTTGGGCGCCTTCTCGTGGAACTCCGATTGCGGGAAGAAGACCAACGGCTTCCAGTCGTGCACCCAGGCTCCTGAGCCTTTCCGCGTCCGCACGATGCCCTCGGCCCTGAGTTTCTCCAGGACGCGCACCATCGACTGCCGGCTCAGCCCGTACTCGGCACCGAGACTCTGCGCTGCGGGGAGCTTGTCTGGAGATCCGTCCGGCTTACGGAAGTCCCCTTTTTGGATGCGCTTGCGCAGCAGGATGACGACATCGTCGACCGTCGCCTTCTCCTGCGCATTCGGCGGGCGTTTTGTACTCATGGCCGCACCTTAGCAACCTGTCGCGACAGGTTAGCAAGAGTCGCATCGAGCCGTACACCGGCACCCATAGAGGATTGCCCCTCCTGCGGCGCTGTTGCGCGCCCCATCAACTCAACCTGTCAAGACAGGTATTGACGGGCTGCCAGGTGATCGCCTACCTTCGTGATCGGCGCCACAACCTGTCTTGACAGGTTTGGGTATCTGCGACCGCATTCTTCGGGTCTAAGCAGCTCAATTCGGCGCACTGCCGGGCTCGCGCGATGCAAGCCCGCTCCTTGAGAACTGCACAGCGGACACAGGACTGAGCGCCCGCGGGCTACCCATCGGCATCGCCGAACGGCCACCCGAGCGGGCGCGATTGACAGTCCAGGCAACCAAGGCCCGGCACACCCTGCGTGTGCCGCGGCCTTGGCCGTCTGGCCAACACAACGGCCCCGGCCAGGAGTTATCTCCCGGCCAGGGCCGCCCTCGGCCCCTCTGGGGAGTCGCCACTCCCGCCAGGGCCTCATCCGAACACCTCACTCAGCGAGGAGTCCGAACTGTGTCCCAGATTAGTGATCGCCCCGCTCGCGCCGCCGGCCAGGTCGGAGCGACGAGCTCCGCACACTCCAAGACGATCGCCGCCGCGGTGGACACCGCTACGCGTGCCCGCGCCGCCGAGGTCGCGGGGGCGTACCTGTCCAACCTGGCCCTGGCTGCCAAGACGGCGGCCGCCAAGGGGGCGTGCTGATGTCCGCGCCCGCTCCCTTCGAGCCCGTGCACTCGAGCCTGGTCGAATTCGTGGGAATGGCCCGCAGTCGACTCGGCAACCTGAGTCCGACCGAGCGCCGGGTGAGGGCGGCCGAGGCTGCGCGCGACGTGCTGCGCCGCGTGATCAAGCTCGATCTGAAGAGCATGTCGGCGGACGAACTCGTCCTGGAAGTAATGGAGATGCGCGGAGCCCTGACCGGCCTGCTGACCGTCACGGTCCCGGCCGCCACGCCGCCTGCTCGGCCCGAGGACGGTGGACTCACCGACGACGACCTGGTCGCCAGCCTCTTCAACATGATCAGCGATGTGGCGCCGCTGGAGGCCGACGTGGCCGTCCACGTCGGGCGCCCGCTGCCCAACCCGCTGATCGACTCCCTGGTCAGGGCGATCAACGCGCCGGGCCTGCATGACGCCGGCGAGTACCTGGAAGCCCGCGGCCACTGCGGGACCTCCACCGTTCACATCACCGCCATGGCGGCAGCCGGAGGTACGCGGTGACGCAGAGCACGCCCCAGGCTCCGCAGCCTCGCGAGAACCAGATCCTGGCCGAACCCGCCACGGTCGACCGGTGCCGGCAGGACTACAACCGCGGATCCGCCGACCGGGCGACCGCCTTCAAGCAGATGCGCCGGGCGGGGGCGCCTGATCCCTCGTGATCACGGCGCTTCGCCTGCTCCGACCGCCGCCGCCAGGGCGCGGGCGGTGACCCCACGGGCGGCTAGAGCGCCGGTGATGGCCCTTCAGCAACTCGCGGGGGACGGCAGAACCCCGTTACCCCCGCGTCTCCGCCCCTCGGAGCCGCCTCGCACAGGAGAAGTTCGGTGACCACCACCTCCAGCACTCCCCCTACGACATTCTCGGAGGCCGCGGCCGACGAGCCGGGCCGACAGCCGCTCAACAAGGCGCAGCGCGTGATCGTCGGTGTCGTGGTCGGCGGCGCGGTGGTGATCGCCGGAATCGGGTTCGTCGGCTCGTACGCCGCGGTCCGGGACCTTGCGATCCGCAAGGGCTTCGGCACATTTGCCCACGTGTTCCCGCTCGGAGTCGACGCGGGGATCCTTGTCCTGCTCGCGCTGGATCTGTTGCTGACCTGGCTTCGGATGCCGTTTCCCATGCTGCGGCAGACTGCTTGGCTGCTGACTGGCGCAACGATCTCGTTCAACGGTGCCGCGGCCTGGCCCGACCCTCTGGGGGTCGGCATGCACGCGGTGATCCCGATCTTGTTCGTGGTGACGGTCGAGGCCGCCCGGCACACGGTCGGGCAGCTGGCGAACATCACCGCCGGCCGTCACATGGAGCCGGTCCGGCTGATCCGGTGGCTGCTGTCGCCGCTTCCCACGTTCAAGTTGTGGCGGCGGATGAAGTTGTGGGAGCTGCGTTCCTACGACACGGTCATCAAGCTCGAGCAGGAGCGCCTCGTCTACCAGGCCCGCCTGCGGAGCCGGTTCGGTCGCGCCTGGCGCCGCAAGGCTCCGGTCGAGGCTCGGCTGCCGCTGCAACTCGCCCGCTATGGCGTCCCGCTCAGTGCGGGCCGCGACCTCGTGTCGGCATCTCCGCAGACGCCGGAGGGGAACGCGCTGGAGACCCACGTCGCCGACGCGCTCGCGATCACCTCCGCCGGGGACGACCTGCCGGAGGTCCCCACCGGCGAGAGCATGAACGTTCCTCCGCAGCCCGTGAACGCGGGCGCCGCCGGTGGCGTGAACCCCCGCGACGGGAAAGGGCCAACGCAGCGGCGGGCAAACGTGCATGCAGCGGCCGAGCGTGAACCGGGCACCGTGAATCCGGACGTCGGCCCAAGCGTGAACCCGCCTATTCACGCGCCGGCCGACGCCCTCGTGAACGGTTCACGGCAGGGCGGTTCACGGCCGCCCGTGAACCGGTCGGCGAGCGAGGCCGATTCACGCATGAAGCAGTTCACGGCCACCGTGAACGGCATCGCCGTGAACCGCGTGAACTCCGTGAACCCGCTGCTCACGGGCACCGTGAACGGGTTCACGCCGATCGTGAAGCCCCGTGAATTCACGCGTGAAGCCGAGACCGTGAATCGGCCGGACTGGAGCGTGAAGCCGCCGGTGCAGGTGCCCGTGAACCGCTCGTCCGACCGTGAATCGGACGGCGTGAACGACGCCCCCGACACCGTGAAATCGGCACCGGACAAGGCCGTGAACGAGCACCCCGACGATCGTAAAGAGGAGAGCGTGAACGACGGCGAGGACGGCGTGAACGCCGGTGCCGTGAATTCACGACGCACCCGTCGCCTGCACGCCGCGAAGGCGCCGGCGCCGAGCTCGGTTCACGCCGCCGTCGGCGCCCCGAGCCCGGAGGAGGCGGAGCGGGCCAAGGCGGCGGCCGACTGGTTCGCCGCCAAGAAGGCGAACCCGAGCCTGACGCAGAAGGCCTTCGTGGAGGGCCTCGGCCGCTCGCCGGGCTGGATGACCAAGGCCCTCAAGGAAGCGGCACGGAAAGCCGAGGCCGCGGCCGATGACTGAGCCGGTCCGCCAGGACCATCCCAGCGCGGCGCACCTGGGGCTGGGCGTCCCGCCCGGCTCGGGAAGGCCCCAGGCTGCCCGCCCGGCAGGGCCGCTGACCTGCGAAGACGCCGACCACAACGAAGAGTTCATCCGCATGCTGATCCACTTCGCCCTTCAGGGAGAGCGGATCACCGGAGCCTCCGAGGAGGGAGGATTCGTGACCACCGCAGACGAGAAGTCCGACCCGTTCCACGTGCCGCTGCCCGTCGAAGTACCGGCAGCCGCGCCCGTCGTGCCAGATGGCACGGGCATTCCCGAGGGGGCTCCGCCTCTTCCGTCCAAGGCGCCGTACGTTCCCGCGCAGACGCGGCCGGCCGCCTCGACTGAGTCGCTCCGGCCGGTGCGTGCGGGGCGAGGCGACGACTGGTGGACGAAGGGGAAGGACCCGAACAACCCGTGGGCTTCCCCGACGTCCCTCACCCCCCAGGAGGACGACGAAACAGCTGGTCAGAGCCGCGAACCGGCTCCTGTTGAGGACGAGCCGGGACGGGAGCACAGCCGCGGCGAGCGCGAAGAGACTCCTGTGATTCCCGGGCCGATCGTGAAGGAGCCGGCCGACGAGGACAGCGGGCAGGGATCGGTCACCGCGCAGGTGCGCGAGGCGTTCGCTCCGGTGGCGGCCGAACTGCGGGAGCTGCGTGGTCGGTTCGCCCGCCCGTACGAGCCCAGTGACGACGCGGTGGAGAACGGAAAGCGGCTGCGCTGGATGCGTATCCGCCGGTACGGCATCCCGCTCGGTGTCGCACTCATCCCCCTGCCGCCCACTTTGCCGGGCGTCGGGGATGTGGTCGGCGGATACTCCTTGGCCGCCATGTACGCATCGATTCCCCAGTCGTTGCAGGTCAGTTCCGGCTGGTCACTGGGCTGGGCGGCCGTGGCCGCGCTCGCCCCCACCTGCTTTGTGGTGCTGCGGTTCGCCCGTCACCTCAAGGCCCGGCGCAAGCCGGGATTCACGCTGCGCATCGTCACGTCGGCGATGGTCTGCGGCTCAGTCATGTACGGGCCGGTCGGCGCGTACGTCCTCTACCTCATGAATGGACATATCGCGTGAATACCCTTGCTGCAGGAGAAGCGGGAGCTGCCGGATTCGGTGCCGGGGCGACCGTGGTCGGCGTCCTGATCCTGGTCTACGTGATCCGCCTGTGGAAGGGCGGGAAGACGTCCGGACGCGGGTCGTTCCTTTGGGGTGTTTGCGCCGGAATTCTCCTGGGTCTCGGGGGCGGCATCCTCGGCACCATCGGGGCCACCGCCGGCTGGGCGGCCAGCACCGGCGGCGGCATCCTCTCCGGCACGGGTGGAGGCGTACCTACCGGTGGTGCCCCGGCCTCGCCGAAGGTCAACAGCGGGGAGAAGGGCAGCGTCGGGTCCTTCCTGACCGGCGCGGTGATCGTTGCGTGGAACGCCGCGGCCTGGGCCTCCGACCAGAAGGACGGCAAGAACTGGTTCTTCGTCGGAGCGCTCGTCGGTGTCTGCCTCGGCGCTGCCGGCGGCATCTTCGGCACGCTGTCGGGTGCCATCTCCACGACCGGAAACAGCTTCGGCCAGGTCCTGGGAGGACTCGCCGGATAGCCCGCCACTGATCCGGATCTGATCCGCCGGTGATCCGCCCCTGATCGGCCGGCCGATCGGTCCCTGATCGGCCGGCCGATCGGTCCCGGCGGATCACCGGCGGATCACCATCCCTGTCTCTGACCTGCGGAAACACCATCAGACGTATCACTCGCCCCTCCCCCGCTTCCTGCTCTGCGAAAGGCCGACCGTGGCTGTGGATCTCACCAAACACTCCGACTCCGGCAGCGACGCCACCCCGTCCGCGCACGCTCCCGAGCCCTCCACGGACACCACCGCAGACCCCGTCGAGCCGACGGTCGACAGCGGCGAGGACCAGGACGCCGGCCACGCCACGGAGACAGCACGCTCCACCGGACTTCAGGTGTGGCGGGACGGCCTCGGCCACGTCGCACGCCAGCACCTCGGCCGCTGGTGGAGCGCCGAAGACCTGCCGGACGAGCAGCTCCTGGCAGTGCTCCTCAACCGGCAGCACAAGGACTTCAACGAGCGGATCAAGGTCCGCACGACCGCTGCCAAGGAGCAGCTGAACACGGCCCGCTCCGCCGAGCAGCAGACCCTACAGACGTGGAAAGCGGCCGACCGGATCCAGGGCACCCTCGATGAACTCGCCGACCAGGAGTTCACCCCCCGGATCCCCTCTGAGCACCGGGTGCGTGCGGTCCGCCGTGAACGCGCCCAGTCCCGCCGGACCCACACCCTGATCGCCGCGGGCGTGGCCGGTGTACTGACCTGGCAGGCGCCGGCGGCAGCCGTCGGGGTCTCGGTGTTCATCTCCCTGGCTGGCACCGCCTGGGTCTGGGCGATGGGTCGATGGCCCTGGACGTGGACCGTGAAGACCCCTGCGTTGAGTTTCGATCCGGACGACGAAGTCACCGCGGTGCTCGAGGCCGCCGCCGGCACCGAGCCGGACGCTGGCGCGGACGAAGAGGACGGTGAGGCAGAGATCGCGGCGACGCTGCCGGTCGCTCCCGGGTGGGACCCCGCACCCGGCGGCCCGGAGGACACGCCGGCCGCGGCGGATGCCACGGTCTCCGCCGGTGAGGTCGCCGCTATGGTCCCCGGCAGCGCGGCCCCGGCACCGGCCGCCGCGGGGCCGGTGCCCGGCGGGCGCCCTCTGGAGGGGACCGCGCCTGCAGCGGACGCCCCTCCGTACCCGATCGCGCTGGCCATCACCCCCCAGGCGGCAGCCGACTGCCTATGGCGTGCGCTGCGCGCCGAGGGCGTCGACGTCTGCTGGGTCGGTGACGGCGAACACTTCCCCTGGGGCTGGCAGCTGACCGTGCGGGTCAAGTCCGGCTCCCCGGACGACATCAGCGCGAACAACACCCACAAGGGCCTGATCACTCGGCTGCGCCTGCCACGCAGCAGCGGCGTCCAGGTCGAGCCGTGGGAAGACCCGGGCGACACCTGCACCGTCCGCCTCGTGCAGCGCAACCCGTTCGCGACGCTCGGCGAACTCCCCTACCGGCCGCCGCTGTCGAGGTCGATCAACGACGTCGCCGACTTCGGTCTGGTGATGGACACCTCGCCGCTCGCCTACTCGCTCGCCGGGCTCATGCTCCTCATGGTGGGTGACTCCGGGGCCGCCAAGTCCGGGATCATGCTGGCCATGGCGGAGGTCACCACCGCCTGCTACGACGCGGTGACCTTCAACATCGACCCCTACGGTTCCGGCGTCGCCGACCTGGGCAACGCGATCACCGCGAGCGCGCACAGCGACGAGCAGATCATCGCCGTGCTCCGGTTCTTCCTGAACCTGGCCAAGTCCCGCGCCCGGATGCGTCACAAGTACCGGATGGGCAACACCTGGAAGCCCAGCCGCGAACACCCGGCCGTGTGCCTGTTCGTCGACGAATGGCCCAAGCTGTCCGACGAGGCCAAGAAGCTGCTGATCGAGCTCCTGCTGGTCGGCCGCAAGGAGGCCATCTGGGTCTACGCCGGCTCGCAGTTCGGAACCTCCGACTACCTCGGTGCTCCCATCGGCCCGAAGGTCGCCGCGCGTCTCCTCGGTGCCTGCCGCGGCGACGACGTGACCGCGCTGCTCGGCGCGGGCGCGCTGGCCGAGGGCTACCGGGCAGACCGGCTGACCCCCGCGGTGTCCCCCAGCGACCTGCGCGACGCCGGCGTCATCTACGCCAAGGGCCTGCCCCAGCTGCCGGACCGGCCCGTGCGCTACAAGTTCCGGGAGGTCACCGTCGACACCGCCTCGCGGCTCGGTGAGGAGCGGGCCGAGGCCGGGCTGCCGAGCATCGCCGCGGACTGCGCCGAGGCCGGGCTCGACCTTGCCGCGCTGCTCGCCCTGTGCAGCACGGACCCGGACGAGAGGCCGCTCCCGTCGATCCTCGCCTCCATCCAGTACGCCATGGAGGCCACGGACTCGGCCTACCTCGGCTACGTCCCGGTCGAGGACGTCGTCGCCCGGCTGCGGGAGGAGGACGAGAAGGCGTGGGCCCGCTGGGACCACATGGCCGACGCCAGCGCCCGGCGCCGGGAGCAGGGCAAGGAGATCGCACGGCGCCTCAAGGAGCACGGGATCGGGCTCACGACCGATCGCGTCCCCTCGGTGTCCGACCCGCGGCGCAAGATCACCGCCTATAGGCGGGTGGCGATCGAGCAAGCCATCAAGGAACTCCCGTGAACACACTCGAGGCCCCTCCACGTGGATGGGCCGCTGACCGGAAGGAACTGCCGATGAAGGTGCGCTCCACGGCCCCCTCCCCAGGGCCTGCAGGAGTGCGGGCCCTCACGGGTCGCGTCGCTCGGCACCACGACCGCCCGCGCGCCCGTCCCGGCCAGTCGGCGAGGGCGCGCCACTCGCCGGACGGACCGTGAGGAGGCCGGATATGCCGGATGAGGACCTGCCGGAGAGCCGGCCGGGCTGCGGGAAGCCGAACAGCAAGATCGGCTACGTATGGGAGGTGATGCGGGAGGTGCTCCAGCTGATCGTCAAGCTGGCGCCGATGCTGCTCGGCATGATCGCCCTGGTGGCGCTGGCCCTGTCGCCGCTGGCGCTGGGCTTCTACTTCCTGTACCAGGAGTTGGGCCTGCTCGGCGCCATCGCGTTTCTCGTTCTGATCGTGTCGGTCCTTCGTCTGCTGACTGTCTAGGACGGCCTCTTTTGGCCCCGGGAGAACGGGCTCGGCTGGACCGGGGTGAGGAACGGATTGTTTTGGCCCCACCCAAGAGCCCTTGGGGTCGGATGCACTCTTTTGGAGTAATGCCGGATTGACCCGGGATCGCGGCCGGGATCACGCTGTGCGGGTTGTCGGCTGGCCGTGTCAGGAGGCCGGGTTTTGCAGCGTGTTGAGTTGTTCGAGTTGATTCGTCGTGACCGCAGGCTGGAAGGCACCTCGGTCCGAGGGCTGGCGAAGCGTTACGGAGTGCACCGCCGGGTCGTGCGCCAGGCGTTCGACAGCGCGTTGCCCCCTGCGCGGAAAGCGATCGAAGTGCGCCGGTCGGTTCTGGAGCAGGGCAAAGGCTGGATCGACGAGATGCTGCGGGCAGATCTGACCGCACCGCCGAAGCAGCGGCACACCAACAAGCGGATCATGGAACGGCTGCGGGACGAGTACGGATTCCCGGTCGCCTACACAACGCTCAACGACTACCTGCGGGTGCGCCGGCCGCAGATCCGCGAAGAGGCCGAGCGGTCCCGGATGCTGACCGAGGGCATGGTCCCGCAGTTCCACCGGCCCGGCGAGGAGGCGGAGGTCGACTTCGCCGAGGTCTGGGTGAGGGTCGACGGCAAACCGATGGCCTGCCAGTTGTTCACGCTGCGACTGTCGTATTCGGGCAAGGCGGTCCACCGGGTGTTCTCCACGTCCGGCCAGGAAGCCTTCATGCAGGGGCACGTGGACGCCTTCCGGATCCTGGGCGGCATCCCGACCCGGCACATCCGTTACGACAACCTCAAGCCCGCGGTCTCGCAGGTCTGCTTCGGCCGCTCGCGGGTGGAGTCACAGAGGTGGGTGGCCTTCCGCTCGCACTACGGCTTCGACGCCTTCTACTGCCGCCCCGGCATCGAGGGCGCCCATGAGAAGGGCGGGGTCGAGCACGAGGGCGGACGCTTCCGTCGTTCGCACCTGGTCCCTGTCCCCGAGGTCGACACGCTCGCGGAGCTGAACGAGAAGATCGAGCAGATTGAGCTCGCCGAGGACGTCCGGCACATCGACAACCGGCCCACCTCGGTGGGCTTCGACTTCGACTACGAGGCTCCGCTGCTGGCCCCTCTGCCGTTCGAGGAGTTCGACATCGGGCTGACGCTGACGCCCAAGGTCGACAAGACCTCCCGGATCACCGTCCGGCAGAACAAGTACTCCGTCCCGGCCCGCTTCATCGGCACCAACGTCCGCGTCTCGCTGCGGGCGGACGAGGTCTGGGTCTTCGAGCGCAACGAGCTGGTGGTCCGCCATCCCCGGCTCGCGGGCCGCTACGGCTTCCGCGATCTGCTGGACCACTACCTGGAGATCCTGCGGCACAAGCCCGGCGCCCTGGAGCACTCCACCGGCCTCGCCGCGGCCCGCGAGAGCGGGAAGTTCACCGAGACCCACGACGCGTTCTGGGCAGCCGGCCGCGAGTCCCGGGGACGCTCCGAGGGCACACGAGCCCTGATCGAGGTCCTGCTTCTGCACCGGCGGCTGCCCGACGAGGCGGTCGTCGCCGGCATGAAAGCGGTCCTGGAGGCCGGTTCCGTCTCGCCGGACCTGGTTGCCATCGAGGCCCGCAAGGCCCTCGCCGCAGCGGGTGGTCCACCACCGGTCGTGATCGCCCCGCAAGCCACCGCCACCACGGTCACAGCCGAGCCCGACACGGCGGAGCCGACGGAACCGAAACCCGAATCGGCCCAGGTCATCACGCTGCCTCAGAGGCGTCCTGCCCTGCCCCCGGACTCCCGGCCCGAACCATCGCTGGCCGCCTACGGCCAGTTGCTCTCTATCCAACCGAAAGGCTCAGCATGACGCAGAGCACCACCCCCACCCCTGCGACCACGGGGCGGTGGGGCTCCTTCGGCCTGCCCGGCCAGCGCGGGCCGAACCCGTCAGAGGCAATCGATGCAGCCTGCCGGAGCCTCGGCCTGTCCGGGATCCGCGCACGCTGGGACGAGTTCGCCGCCCAGGCCCTGCGCGAGCAGGCGTCCTACGCAGACTTCCTGGCGGACCTCCTGGAGAGCGAGTGCGAGGACCGTGACGCCCGCCGCAAGGTCCGCCGGGTCAAGGAAGCCAACTTCCCCCGCCCGAAGCGGATCGAGGACTTCGACTTCTCGAAGAACCCGAACATCCCGCAGGAGGTCATCAACACCCTCATGCAGCCCGCCTGGGTGCAGGCCGGGAACCCGCTATGCCTGATCGGTGACTCCGGCACCGGCAAGTCCCACCTGCTGATCGGCCTGGGCACCGCGATCGCGGAGGCCGGCGGCCGCGTCCGCTACACCACTGCGGCGAACCTGGTGAACGAACTGGCCGAGGCCGCCAGCGACAAACAACTGGGCCGCACGATCAAGAAATACGGGCGGGTCGACCTGCTCTGCCTGGACGAGCTCGGCTACGTCAAGCTGGACCGCCACGGGGCGGAACTGCTGTTCCAGATCTTCACCGAGCGCGAGGAACGACATGCGATCGCCGTCGCGTCGAACCGGCCGTTCACCGAGTGGGACCAGACCTTCACCGACAAGCGGCTCTGCCAGGCCATCGTCGATCGGCTCACCTTCGAGGCCCACATCATCGAGACCGGCACCCAGTCCTTCCGCCTCGCCAGTACCACTGCCAAGCGCAAGGCGGCCACCGCCGCCTGATCTCACCTTCACCACAAGCGGGCGGGCGCCACAACACGGCGCCCGCCCTTTCGCGTTCCTGTCAGGGGAAGCGGCCGGGCGGGCGTCGTGAATCACACGCTACCGCCACCAACCCCGACCAACGGACACCATTCGGCTCCACCTCAGGACAGCCAGGAAACGTCACCCGATCGAGGGTCGTCCTACGTGGCAGAAAGTCGGGTTTCCGCTCCTCCAGTCTGTGACGGTTCCCAGACCGAGCAGTCATGGGCGAAGAACACACGTCGTGGGTCGAAGTCGGCGAGTCGATCCAGCCAGTGCCGATAGGGAGGAAGCGGCTGTTCCTCGCCGCGAAGTGTCGCGTGGCGGGCCAATTGCTCAGATGCGAAGTGAGAAGCGAGGTCGTATGCCTGACCGGCGAGTACTACTGTGCCGTCGCTTTGCCGGAGGGCCAGCGACTGGTGCCCTTGGGTGTGACCAGGCGTCGGAATGATCCAGATGCCGGGCCAGACCTCGATCTCGCCGGCGACTTCCTCGTAGGTTGCACCGGGGAAGTCGATCAGCTCGTCGACTGTGTAGTTGCCCCGGCGTGCGGTGGCCAGTTCGACGTCCTGCACCAGGATGGGCTTGCCGCCCAAGAGCGGGTTCCCGCCGATGTGGTCGAAGTGCAGGTGGCAGTTCACGATCATGGAAACGTCGGCGAGGGTGACTCCGGATGCCGAGAGGGCGTCCTGCAGCGCACGGCGGCGCGGCCGATAGTGCGCTTCGGTTTCGGGGTCTGCGTCCCCGATGCCGGTATCGAAGAGGAGCAGCCCGTTGTCGTGTTGCACCAGGTAAGCAAGAACGGGTTCGACTCGTGGTTGCGGGCCGCCCACTTCTGAGGCAGGCCGGATGAAGTACCCGAGGTCGAGTCGACGCACCGCCATGTTCTTCCGCATGCAGTCATCCTTGCGGGCCACCGTCTGAAATCCAGCCGGTCTGCTGACAGCGGAACCATCATGGGCCCCGCTGAGACTCGGCAAGGGTGGGGCCAGAAAGATCCGTTCCTTCCGCGACGCGTCGGAGCCCTTCACCCGGATGGGTCAAAAGTGGGGCCAGAACAACTCGTTCAAGTGGGGCCAAAACTGCCCGGCGAAAACAGCTGACCATCTACAGCCAGAGGAGCAACCGGCCCCGGCCGTAGTCCGCCGTCCGCCTGCGCAGGGGGTGGTGTCTCCAGGAGTTCCTGGAGACACCACCCCCTGCTCGTTGTGAGGTGGCCGGAATCGCCCCGCTTCCATGGGCCCAGGCCCGACACTGGGGCTTTCCGAAGAAAGGATGCTCCGCCGTGGCACGAGTCGTTCCGACCTACCGCGCCCGCTATGCCCACGAGGCCATGCGCGATCTCGAGAAGGAGGTCTCCACGGGTAAAGCGGTGTACGAGGACCCTCGCCAGGTGACCGAGTCGGTGGAGCTCCTGCAGAAAATCGCCGGCCACGCCGGGCCGGTGATCCTCCAGACGGCCACGGCCTATCGGTCGACCTCCCGCCATCCCAACAGCGATCAGAACCAAGCGGCCGACAAACTCCTGGGTGAGGCAGCGATCATCGCCAACCAGCTCACGCAGAAGCTAAATGAGGTCCTGCAGCAGGCCCGCTCCATCAAGTAGCGGCCGGCGCGTCCCCTGAAACGCCGGTGAGGCCCGACCAGACGTCTGGTCGGGCCTCACCGGCGTTTCAGGCGCGGCCTGGACACGCGGGAGTTCAGCCGGCCATCTGGAAGGCCTCGTCCAGGCGGCGGGTGTGATCCGGGGCCAGGAGGTCGGCCACGGGCCGGTTCAGGTCGCCAACGCGGTCGTGTTCGTACCGGATGACCTCGCGCAGCTGCTTATTGGAGTGGATCTGCTGTCGCAGCACGAGTCCACCAGTCACCCGGATGTCATCGATCAGTGGATGGCGCTGGCTGACCTGATGGGGAAGCACGGCAACCCCCGCGCGGCGATCGCGCTCTACGACGAGCTCGTCAAGGAGCTGGCCGAGCAGCTCGGCCCGCACGACGCGCGGCTTCTGGATGCCTACGAGGGCATCGCCCGCTGGGTGGGGGCGCAAGGCCGCGCCTGATCGGACGTACACGGACCGAGGGCGGCAGGGCCTGGGCCGCACGGCACCGGCCCGACCGCCCTCGGTCAGCGGATGCCGGTGTAGGAGTGCCGAGGCAGCTGCGCGTAGTGCTGCTCCTCCGCGGGAGGCATCTCGGCCAGGCGCGCTTCGTCGTGGGCTTGGCGTTCTTGCTGCTGCAGCCGAAGGTCTGCGGCGACCTTCCTCGTGCGGCGACCTTCTTCTTCCTGCTCGCGCAGCCTCGTCTTCCGCTGGAACTCCTCGAGCCGTGCGTCTTCCATTGGGCGCGTCCTTTCGCGTGGGGATGTGTGGGTGGTGGTCAGCGCACGCCGCCGCCGACGGTCTGCTGGTTCTGCTGGGCGTTGTGCTGTGCCTCGTCCACGTTGGTGGTCTTGGCGGGCGCGTTCTCGGCGGGTGCCGGATGGGCGGCCCGGGCTTCCGTGCCGGCGATCAGCTTTTGGCTCACTTCCTTGACCCGGTCCTCCTGGCCTTCAAACAGCTGGGCGAGGTCCTGATCGGTTGGGGCCTCAGCAGCGGGTGTCGGGCGGGTGCCCAGGTTGCCCGGGTGGCGGCGGTCGGCGGAGCGGTCCCGGCGCGGAAGCTCCGGCGCATCGGCCGCCGGGGCCGGGACGGCGGGGGCGGGCGGCGCGGGTGCGGCCGGTGCCTGCGTCGGCTCGGGCTCGGCGGGGGCGGAGGCTTCGGCCGTGGGGGCGGCTTCCGGCTCCGCCACCGGGGCCGGGGGAGCCGAGGATGCCGCCACGGCTGCGGCGCCCTTCTGTATTTCGAGCAGGTTCGGCAGGCGCTGCTCGAGCAACTCCAGTTGGGCGGGCAGCTCCTTGCGGGAGACGGTGAGGGTTTCGCGCGGCTTGAGGCCGTTGGGCGGGCCGACCACGCTGAGGGTCTGAAGCACGGCCAGGGCCCGCTCCGCCTGCGCGTGGGTGAGGTTCAGCTCGTCCGTCTCGCTCAGCACGAGCGGTGAGGCGACCGTGCCCTGCTCGACCACGTGCGCGGCCACCGCGCGGACCTGCTCGGCGCTGAGTTCGGCCTCCAGGGCCTGGGCGGTGAGCTCGGGCGGCCCGGCGATCTCCTGAGCGAACCGGTCGGCGACCTTGTTGAGGAACTGCGCGTCACGGTGGAAGGGGTTGTTCTCCACCCGTCGGCGCAGCGCGTCGACGAGGGCGAGGCGGGTTTCCACCGGATTGTCGGCGCGCATCCCGGCGACGAATTCATTGGGCGGGAACGTAGCCTGAGTGCCCCACTCCTGGACGCCATCGGCTCCGGCGGCGGCGATCTCCTTCTGGGCCAGGAGGAAGCGGATCTGCAGGTCTGTGCGTTCCTGGGGCGTGATGTTCTTGGCGCGCAGTTCCTGGCCGACGGTGCGTGACTCCTCGAAGAGCGCGTCCATGTACCGCTCGGGAGGGTCGGTCTCGTAGTGGCCGAAGTCGCGCTGTTCCTCTGCGCCGAGCGTTCCGCGCATGCGTTCCAGGCGCTGCTCGGCGTAGTGGAAGATCATGGCAGCGATGTTGCGGCGGCCGTCGGTGCCCCGGCCCTGGTTGTCGTAGCGCCGCATCACGGCCTGCGCGATCCCGGAGATCATTTCAAAACCGCGGAGCTGGGCGGTCTCCACCATGCCGTGCAGGCGCACGTCGAGGGCGAGACGGTGTCCGCCACGGCGGGCACGGCCGGCCAGCTCGCTCAGGGCGGTCATCAGCTGGGAGGCTTCGGCCAGTTCCGGATCGGCAGCCGCACCGGTGGACAGCGCGCTCTCCAATGCCGGGTCGTCCGGGCCGTCCACGCCCAGGTCCAGCTCGGGGTCGTCCGGCTCGGCCCGCCGCAACTCCTTGTTGAGCTTGAAGACATGGGCGATGAGCAGACGCGGGGTGTCCAGGGCCTGCACGGAATCGAGACCGGAGGCGCGGGCCGCGTGGTCTTCGGCGACACGCGTCAGGGTGCGCATGGCCTGCCCGCCCGGTGTGTCGCGCCGCCCCCCTGCGTCGAGGTGGGCGCTGACCTTGGCCGCGTGGCGGGCGATGAGGCTCGCAGCCAAGGTGGTGATCTTAGCCGCGTTAATCGCTGCCTGGGGTGTGATCTCTGCTTGCTCGTTGAGGCGCGCGAGTACGTCGTTGACCTGCTGGCGGATGTCGCGGATGGCATGCCAGTCGGGGTGGCTCCAGTACCAGGCCTCGTTGTTCTGCGCGGTGTTCATCGCGGCATCGATGCCGGCCAGATCGCGGGGGCCCGCCTCGGGGGGAGCGGCCGCGTTGTCCAAGGCCCGCGCCATGCGCATGCCGCGCTGGTTCTCGCGCTGTGCCCTGCGGACGAGCTCTGCCTCAGCGATATCACCCCGAGTGCTCTCGTTGAGGGGCATCTGCGGGTACGCCGAAGGCGGAGCACCAGCCACCGGACTCTCGTTGAGGGGCATCTGCGGGTACGCCGAAGGCGGAGCACCAGCCACCGGACTCTCGTTGAGGGGCATCTGCGGGTACGCCGAAGGCGGAGCACCAGCCACCGGACTCTCGTTGAGGGGCATCTGCGGGTACGCCGAAGGCGGAGCACCAGCCACCGGACTCTCGTTGAGGGGCATCTGCGGATACGCCGAAGGCCCAATCGGGGTCGTCATAGTCTCTCCACATCAAGGCTGGCTGGGTGCGAGCGGGGTGGTCTGGCTGGCGGCGAGGGCGTTGGCCTCGGCTTCCCTGTGTGCGCTCTTGCGGGCGCGGGGTGCGGGCGCTGTCCGTTCTGCCTGCTCGGCCCCGCTCCGGGGCTCGCTGCGTTTCTGCTGGTCGGCGAGGATCTTGCTGACCATCTTGCGGATCCGGTCCTCATCGAGTTCGGCAGGGTCCGCGGCTGGGGCGGGCGCCGGTTCGGCGACCGGTTTGCGCAAAGCGGGTGGGGTGGCGGGACGGGCGAGCAGGGAGTCGATGTCGGCGGGCCGTGCCAGCACCGTCCGAGGCGCATCGGCCCGGTAGGGGCCGAGGATCTGCTGTTCCTCCAGGCGGTGAAGGAGGCGGTCGGCCCGCTCGGCGGTGACGCTCATGGCGCGCCGGAGCGTGAGCGGGGAAGCGTTCTGGTGGGAGGTGACGGTCAGTGCAGCCTGCCGCAACTGGGCGGCGGGGATGGGTCCTTGCGGGTCCTCTCCGGTCGGGACGATCCCGATCAGGCGCTGCTGGTAGGCCCAGGCCACGCCGTTGAGGAGGTCGGCGGTGGGCTCGTAGGGATTGGACTCCTCTCCGGTGTGTGGGTCGGTGTCCCGCAGTTCGACGACCCGGGCGGACAGGCGCTCCGCCAGAAGGTCGTGCGCGGCGATCAGGTTCGGGACGGGCGGGGCGCCGGCGACCAGGCCGTTGTCGGGCAGGAAGTCCGCGCCCGGGGGCTGGCCGTGGAGTTGTTCGTAGCGGGCCCGCCAGCGTGCCCGGTTGATGATCCACTGTTCTTGGAGTTCACCGCGCTCGGCGAGCGTGGTGGTGGGGGCGGCCATGCGGCGCTCGAGGTCGCGCTCGATATGGGCGAGGTCCTGCATGCGCCGGTCGGTGCGCACCGCACGGGGGGCGGGCGGGGTGTCCGGGTCCTGGCCGCGCAGGCGGGCGACGGTGCGTTCCAGACGGGCGTTCAGGCCGGTGAGCCGGATCTTGGAGGCGACGGTCGCCAGTCCTTCGAGGATCCGGATGAAGGACGTCTTGGCCCGGTTCATCAGCTGCTCGCCGTCTGGGCCGTGTAGTCGGCGCAGGGCGGGCTCGCTTGCGTCCATCTGGGCCACGAGGTCGGTGATCTTCTCGTAGCGGGTGTTGGGCAGGCCGATGGAGTATGGGCGGAGCGCGGCGAGGGCTTCGTGTGCGCTGTGGTGGGCGACGGTGAGGTCGGCCGGCATCGGCGCCGGATCGCCGGGTGGCTGGGCGGCGGCGGCCTGGGCGATGTCGTCGAGCTCGGCTGACTCCTGGCTGAATCCGTTGTCGAGTTCCTCCCAGCTCAGCTCGGTGCCGATGGCCTCTTCCTGGATCCAGGAGCCGTCGTTGCGCAGGACCCAGATGTGGTCGTCGGCTGCGAGGACGTTGAGGGCCAGGTCGGGGTGGCCGGCGGTGTACAGGGCAAGAGCCTGCTCGGCGCGGTGCCGGGTCCGTTCCGCGCTCCCGTCGGGGCCCTGGGCGATCGTGTCGAGGAGGTCGGCGAGCTGGGCGGGGGTCGGCTGGGCGGGGAACTGCGGCGGGAGGATGCTGCGCACCGCATCCCGCCAGGTCTGGCTCAGAGGGGCGCCGAGCAGTCCGGCGGCCTGGGCGGCGCGCCACTCGACCGCGGCGAGCAGTTCGGGGCCGGTCATCTCGACGAGGCGGCTGTAGGACATGCGCAGTGAGTCGGTCCGGGAGGGGCCCAACCACACCACGACGGTGGGGTCTTCGTTGGTCTGGTCGTCGCCGGACGTGCTCAGATCGACGCCGTAGATGGTGCCCAGCTTCAGGGGCTGGGGCAGCCGGTTGGGTTCGGGGTTCTCGGTGGTGTGCTGGCCCAGGCGTTCGTGCACGGCGGTGTGCAGGGTGTACGCGGCGGTGGTGCGGTCGGTGTGCTCGACCGGCTTTCCGTCGACGGGTGAGGGCAGGACCATGCTCAGCACCAGCTCGTCGCGGGCGGGGTCCGGTTCGTCTGTCGGAGCGCTGGTGGAGGTCACGGGGCCGCTCGCGCGTGTCCCGGCGGGCCACTGCCCGGGCCGGGCGGCGGCGGGTCCTGTGCCGTCGGGGGATGCCGGTGCTGTCGCGGGAGCTGGCTCGGTGGCGGATTGGCGGCTGCGGACGTGGGAGTCGTTCGCGAAGTACCCCTCGGGGTCGGCGGCGAGCAGGTCCAGGGCTTGCTCGTAGACCTCGTTCTCGTAGTCCTCATGGTGCTTGCCCGGCCCGAGCAGCACGGCGGTGGCGGTCATGTGCCCGGGGATGCTCCACTCCTGGTCGAGCCGCTTCGCCCAGTCGAGCGCGGCCTGCTCCAGCGCGGCCGTGTCGCCGGGGGCCTGCGTCTGCATCGTCTGGTGGATGTAGCGCGCGGCCTGGGCGGCAATGGCCCGAGTGCGCGGGAAGAACTTGGCGGAGTCGAAGGCGTGGTTGACGCGTTCGCCTTCATCGGCGTTCTTCATCAAAACCGCCTCGACGGCGGCGTTGAGGAGCGGCTGACGCTGTTCCAGGACGCGCAGCACGGGACTGGCGCCGTCACCGTCGGCGTTGATGCCCTCCTCCCACAGCTTCGCCGCGTCCTTGGCATCCGGGGCACTGGTCACCGTCGTCTCGCCGGCGGCCTGCAGCAGCAGGTCCCACTTGTCGAGCAGGACCTTGCGGCCGCTGTCGTCCGCGTCCAGGAACACGATGTGGGAGCGCGGATTGTCGGTGTCAAGGCCACGCAGGACGGTGAGCTGGCGCTCGGTGAAGGCGGTGCCCATCGGGGCGCCGACCACCGGCCGCTGTTCGAGCGGCACGGCGGCGGTGGCTCGCGCGACAGCAACCGCGTCGAGATAGCCCTCGACGCTGACCCGCGGCCCACTGCTGCTGGCCAGGGCCTGCGCCTGGGCGGGGTGGTGAAGCCCGAAGACCATGTCGCCCTTGCTGAACAGGGCCGCGTCGTTCGAGGTGTTGAAGTACTTCGGTCCCCCGCGCTCCTTGGCCTGTGCCTCGGTCTCGCCGGGCCGATCGATGCGCCGCCCGCTGAAGCCGACGATGTCCCCGTGCTCGTCGTGGATCGCGAACATGATGCGGTCGCGGAAGGGGTCGATGAGAGTGTCGCGCCGACTCCGTGTGGCAAGGCCCGCCTGCAGGAGTTCCTCATCCGTGAAGCCCTGGTCCCGAAGCGCGCGCACGAGAGGGTCCCAGCGGCCTGCACGAGGGTCGGAGGGCGCGTAGCCCAGGCCCCATTCCTGCTGTACTTCGGGGGGAAGCTGCCGCTCCTCGGTCAGGTAGGTGCGTGCCAGTTGGGCGTTCGGGTCGCTCTGCAGCCGATCGGTGAAAATCTTCGCGGCTGCGTTGTTGGCGGCGATCAGTCGCTCGCGCGGCACTGGAGCCGCTGTCGATCCGGTGGCGTCCTGCAGCGCGCCCTGGCCTACCTGGGGGGTGTGCTGGAAGTCGACGCGGTAGGCGGCCAGTCCCTGCTCCGGGTGCTGACGGATCGCCTCATGCAGGGCGGGGCGGAGGTTGTCCGCTACTTCGCGGTCCTGCTCGGCGTTGCCGCTGGTCTCCAGGGTGATCACGACGGTGTGGTCGGCGGTGAGGACCCCCGTTGCCTCCAGGGTGACGCCGAGGTCGGTGAGGGCGGAGCGAGCCAACGCCGTGAGCTGGGCGACAGGGTCGGCCAGGGCGGGCGGGGGCTGTTCCGTAGCCGCAGGGGTGGTCTCCCTCTGCTCGGCACCGTCCTGCGACTGCCCCTGGGTTCCCTCGGGGCCCGCCGCGGAGTCAGCATGGACCGAGGAGGCACCTGTGCTGATCGGCGCCGCTGCCTGTTCCTCCCCGGTGCCGGAGCCCGGGGCCTTGGGGGTCTCTTCCGCCAGGGGCGTGGCCGCCCCATCAGTGGCGGCTTCCACTCCGGGGTCCGGCGCTGCCACGGTCGCCGGGGCAGCGGGAGCAGACATCTCGGCGGATCCCGGCGGGTTCCGCGGTGCGACCGCTTCGGCCACAGGCGGTGCGGGCGCTGTCGTGGTGTCGGCAGTCGTCGCGGCCGGGGCGGCGGGCGCGAGTGCCGGTGCGGGCTGCTCCGCCTCGGCCGGGGCAGGCTGACCCTGGTCCGGCCCCGGAGCCACAGCCATCTGTGCGGCTGCGGAAGGCACGTAGTCCAGCAGCGGGCGGTCGCCGTCATCGCTCGCGTTCATCCACGCGGTCACCGCCGCAAGCAGTACCTCCGGGGTCACCCGCGCAAGGTGATCCGCCCCGATGCTCACGGTTCGGGCGTTCGCTTCTTCATCGGGGAGGGCGAGCCCCAGATAGAGCGACCGGACGGATTCGGCATCCAGGGTGACCATCGCGTACACCGGGCGCCCGTGAATGTGGGCGAGCAGCTCGATGCCCGGGGCGCCGCTGGCCAGATGGGTCTGCGCCTGGGCCTGCAGGCGCGGCGCGGCCTCCGCAGCGCTCATGAGGACCTCGCCGGGCGGCAACTCGAATATGGGCATCTGGCTGTCGTCATCCGGGTCCACAGCCATCGCGGTGGCCTCCTCTGCCGTCTCGGGCGTCTCTTCGGCGGGGTCCTCGGTGCCGACGGGTTGCTGGGGAACCTGCTGAGCGCGGTGCTTGAGGTACTGGCCGAGCTCCATCTCGCCGTCCTCGGTCTGCTGGACGAAGGCGATGAACTCGCCCTGGAACGCGATCTTGTGCAGCTCGCGCAGTCGCGGAGCGTGGTTGCTGCGCCCGGCCTGGCCGAGGACGAACTTGGCCATGGTCAGCTGTGCGCACCGGATGTGGTGGCCCAGTTGTTGTGCGAGGCGTGTGCGCTGGTTGCCGTCGTCCGCGCCCGGGGCGAGAGCAGCCTGCAAGGCGAGCAGGGCGGTCAGGCCGGGAAGGCCGAGGGCGCCAGCACCGGCCAGAGTGGTTGCTGCTTCCTCTGCTGCCGGGGTACGCGAAAGCCATTGTTCGTGCTGGTCGAGCTCTGTCAGCAGGGCCTCGTGAGCGGCGGCGTAGGTAGCCGCGTCCGGGTAGGGCTCAGCGGCGTCCATGTCCAACCGCGTGTCCCGGGACTCGGTGTGGCCGGGGGCGGCGGGGTCTACGGCTGCGGCCTCGCTCGGCTGCGCGCTGGTGGCCACGGTGCCCTCCTCACGTACGGCGGCTGATGGGCGTGGCGGTCGGATCCCGGACTCGGGAGTGGCACTCCCCGGCCGGTCGCCGGGCGCGACGGTGGCGGCGTCCGCTGCCGTGGGATCCGGCTCGGTACCGGGAACCTCCTGTGTGCCGGTGGGCGCGGGTGTGGTCTCGGCGAGCAGAGTGGAGGTGTCGGGGCCGTCCTCCGGTGCCGCGTCCTCCGGCACCGGCCCGGGGACGGCCGGGCTGATCGCGGAGGGGGCGGTTATGGAGGTCGGCGGCGCCTGGGCGGCGCCGGCCTCGGACCGTGTGGCCGGTGTCGAGGCGAGGGGAGCCTTGCGAAGGCCTTCGTCGGTGCGAGTCTCCGTCGGCTGTTCCAACGTCGCCTCACCGACTTCGGGTTGGGCCTGCGCGGCCTGGTCCTGGGCCGGGTCCCGGGGGGCAACCTGTTGGGTGAGGGTGCTGTCGTCGGCCGCGGTCGGAGCTGATGCGCCGGCCTCGACGACGGTGCCGTCGTCGGTGTTCGGGGTCGCCTCTGCGCCAGCGCCTTCTACGTCCGGTGCTTCCGGTCCAACAGCCGGCTGATCGAGTAGCGCGCCCTCCTCCACCTGCGCAGGCACGAGCCCAGCGGCCGCACCAGCAGGCCCGACGTGGTCAGACGGGCTGGCCGCCGAATCGGGCAGCGACTCACCCTCGACCAGGGCCACGTCAGCGCCTTGCTGGTCCGGTTCTTCAGAGGCGGCGGGGACCGGACGGGGTTCGACAGTGCGCCAGGTCGTGCGGCGGTCGGCCACGGTGTCGACCGTGTCGGTCTGGCCCAGCGCGTACGCGCGGAGTGCGTTGGCTACGTACTGGGCGGCTTCAGCCACATTCTCCGCAGCGGGCAGCTGCGGGTACTTGACCGCCGCATTGCCGAGCTGGCGCAGCTCACCCGTCCATCCGGTGGCATCCTCCAGCACGTTGACGATGGTGTCCGCGTCGAGACCATAGGCCTTGGCGTGTTCACGGACCGCGAGGAGGTAGGTGACGACGATGCCGGTGACGCGGCCGCGGTGGACGTCGTCGGCCTGCACCCCCTGCGTGGTCTTCCACTGCGGGCTGCGCACGTTCTGCACGTAGTGGTCGGTCGCCTCCTTGCCCGCCTCCTCCAGCGCAGCGCGCAGGTTCAGTACGGCCCGGGTCGCGTACCCGTGGGTGGCGGGGTCGGCCAGGGTTTCCAGCGCGGTGGCAGCGTTCTCGTCGTACTGAGCCAGCGGATACTGGTACGTCCAGTACGCGTGGTCGGGGCCTGCCGCGACGTCCGCGACGTCGCGGGCCGTCGAGCGTGCGGCTCGTTCAGCGGCCTCTGCCGCCATGGCATAGGTGGCCTCGACGCTCTCCTCGCTTCGCCCGCCACCTCTCCTGTGCCAGGCCGCGGGCAGGGGCGCCGGGGCGGGTGGCAGCGGAGTTCCTCCGCTCGCCTCGGGTACCGGGAGGACGGCCAGGGTTGCGTAGTCGATGGGGGGCAGCGGCGCCTGATCGACGGTCTCCGTGTCCCGGGGGACGGCGGGCAGGGTGAGGTTGTGGTGGGTGCACCAGTTGAAGCCGCGCTCGGAGAGGCGGACCTGCCCGCCCGCGTCTTGTGCCAGCCCCTCGTCCAGGACCGTACGGAAGTGCCTCTGTGAAGGGGCCTGTCGGGTGGGGCGCCGTGGGTTGGTCAGCATGAACACGCCGTCGACCACGCTGATAGTGCCGCGCGCGATTTCGGCGAGGGCCTGGTGCCGCTCCCCGGAAAACCGCGGCAGTGCCGCTTCCGTCTCGCCCGTCGAGGGGGCGGATTCCGCTGCAGCGGCGGCTTGATCGTCAAGCTCTGGTGTCGCGGCGGACACCGGCTCGGCGAACATGGCGGTCTGTTCCTGGACGCCCGGCTGCCGGGTGTCGGCGGTCGGTTCCCCTCGCGGCGCGGCGTGCCGCCGCTCGCCGAGTTCCGAGAGCCTTGCGAAGCGGTCCTTGGGCCGGTCGGGGTCTACAGGGGGTACATGGATGAGGCCGAGCGCACTGAGGGTCCACAGCGCGTGGGTCGTCCAGTCGTAGGTGGGTGCGTTGCCCCTGCCTTGGGGGTTGTGGCGGTACCACTCGCCCAGGGACCGGGAGATGATCCCGCGGGCCACGTCGTCCAGGGCCTTCTGCTCGTGCTCGTTCAGTTCAACCGCGAGCGGGTCGCGCTGATCGGCATGCCTGGCGGCGTGCCTGCGGACCATGGGCATGATGTCGCGCTCGCGGCTGACCGTTCCGATCTGCTTGGAATTCGTGGTCGAGGTGGGATCGGGGATGTACCGGACGCTGTACTTCTTGCGGGTAAAGCCCGGTGTGCGGTAGCAGTACCGGCCGTTGGGCAGGGTGATGTCGTAGTCGCCATCGAACCGGCCGGCGTACCCCTCGAAGCTCTCCCCCGCGCTCGGGTCGATCCCGAGGACTTCGCCTGCCGCCGCGATCTGGGCCAGCCTCGCGCGCCCACGTGCCTCGAAATCGGTGGCCGGTGCCGCGGTCTCCTCACCGGTCTCGGCTGTCGCAGCGGCCGGGCCGGACGGTGCCGGTGCGCCGGGGAGGATCGGGGCGGGGCGTGCTCCCTCGCTCGCGGCCTCGGGTGCCGTCGGGGCAGAGGTGGCGGTGCTCGCCGGTGCGGCACTCGGGTCAAGGGGCGGCGGTGCCGTACGGGAGGGCATCGGAGCCGGGCTCGGACGGCCGCTCTCGGGTGTAGAGGAGGCAACGGGGACGCCGGGTATCGTCTGCGGTGCGACGGTGGATTCCGGCTGGGGAGCGTCGGCCACGTCCTCGCTGGGTTCGTCAGCCGTCACGGTCGCGGGCAGGTCCGCGGGCATCTGCAGCGCCGTGTCCGGCTGCGCGGGCGTCTCCTTGGGTGCGCTGGTGGGAGCGGCGGCGGCCTGCTGCGTCTCCTGCGGGCGGTAGGACCGGGCCCAGGGGTCGGGCTCGCCGGGCGGGGGAAGCGTCGAAAACGCCCCTTCCGCGGCGTGGGCTTGACTGCGGACGTTGGCGGCCAGGCGCTGCAGCACGCCCTGTCGCCGCCGTCCCTGCGGCGTCGTGGTGTCCGTGTGCGCGGCGACCTCGTCCACGGCCGTGGCCAGGCGGCGCATCTGGGCCGTAGAGACTTCCTGGGACCACTGCTCGGCCGCGGTCCGGAGGTCCGGGTCGGCGACGGTTTTCCACTCCTCTGCGAGTGAGCGCAGTTCGCGGGTCTGGGCCTCACTGAGCATCGAATAGAAGATCGGCGATGTGACTTCCTCGGGCCGGATGTGTCGGAACGCCTGCCCGCCGGGCATGGTGTCGCTGGTGGTCCCGAGGACGACGAAGCTCGCCATGAGCTCGGCCGCGCGCAGCGGGCCGCCCTTGCTGTCTTCGGCCCAGGACGTGCTGCTGCGAGTACCGCCGCGCGCGTCCTGCCCGTACCAGGTGCGGCCACGGCGCCGGATCCAGCCGATGACCTCTCCGGCGCTGTCGATGACCTCACCGTGGCCCTCGTCCAGGTTCAATCGCGCCAGACGTGCGTCGTGCCCGTGCAGCGCCATGCCCTCGGGCGACATGGCGGCGGCCAGGTCCTGGGCCCTCCGCTCCTGTCTGGCCAAATCCACCGGCTCAGGCGGGCGCGCTTCGCCCGGCCGGGACAGCCGCCCGGTCGGGTAGAGCTCGTACGTGCCGCCCTCGTTGACGAGAACGCCGTCGGGGCTCTGCGCAACGACATATCCGCTGCCGTTCGGTGTGACGACCTCCTCGTACGTGTCGTACGTCCGGGTCTCGTCCTCCGTGGTGCTCGAGTCGGTGTCCCCGCCTTGGCCGGTCTCCGGTTGGGTTTCGGCGTCGGGCCGCTCGGCCGATGCGTCGGCCGGGGCAGGGCTGTTCGCTGTGGCGCGGGCAGGCGGCGCCGGTCGCCGCGCGAGGTTCTCTCGCTCGGAGGTGCTGTCGCTGGCAGCCGAGCCAGCGGGGTGAAGTGCGGGTGCGTCTGGGTCACCGCGGGCATCGGCGTCCCCCGCCTGGCTGTCGGTGCTGCGGGGACTCCTCGCCCCAGTGCGGGGAGCCCCGGTGGCCGCACGGTCGTTCGTCTGGGCTGTGGTGCGGGCGTCGGCGGGCATGTCCTGGCCGGGCAGGTTGGTGCGACGGGATCCGCCCGGAGGCCTCTGCTCGGGTGCGAGGACGCGGGGAGCGTCGTCCGCTGCGGACCAGCCCGCAACCGGGTCGGGAACCGTCAACCCTGACGGCGGCTCCTCCTCCTCTGCCCAACCCGAATCCGGCGTCAGGACGCGCGGCGCGTTCTGGTCGCTCGCCCACCCCTCGGCCACAGCACCAAGAGCCGAAGGCGCGTCCTCATCCCACCAAGCATCATCTGCGCTGCCGGTGAGCGCCGCACCGCCTGCTTCGCCCGCGTCCCGCTCGGGTGCGAGGACGCGGGGAACGTCGTCCGCTGCGGACCAGCCCGCAACCGGGTCGGGATCCGCCAATCCCGACGGCGGCTCCTCCTCCGCCCAACCCGAATCCGGCGCCAAGGCGCGCGGTGCGTCTTCCTCACTCGCCCACCCCGCGGCTACAGCATCGAATGCCGACGGTGCGTCCTCCTCCCCCCACGCACCATCTGCACTGCTGGTGAGGGCCGCACTGCCTGCTTCCCCGGCGCGCTGCTCGGGTAGGAGGACGCGCGGGACTTCGTCTGCTGCGGACCAACCCGGAGCCGATGCGGGGACCGCCAGCCCTGACGGAGACTCCTGCTCCCAAACTGAATCAGGCGCAGTCGCGGAGACCGGCTCCGCTGCGGACGCGTCAAGGACGCGCGGCGCGTCCTCGTCGCTCCCCCACCCTTCGGCCACTGTGCCGAGTGCCGAGGGGGCGTCCTCCTCACCCCACGCGTCAGCCTCGTTGGTCGGGACAGCGCGTTCGTCCGTTTCGCCGCCGTCCTGCCCAGGCGCGAGGACACGAGGTACATCGTCCGCGGTGGACCATCCTGGGCCCGCGTCGACTGGGGTCAAGCCGGACGGCGGTTCCTCGCTTGCCGTCCAGCCAGATCCAGGCGCAGTCGGGGAAGACTCCGCCGCGGACATGTCCAATACACGCGGCGCGTCCTCGTCGTTCCCCCACCCCTGGGCCACAGCACCAAGTGCCGAGGGCGCGTCCTCCTCACTCCACCCCCCGTCGGCATTCGTGATGACGGGGGGACCGGATGCTTCCCCGGCGCCCTGCTCGGGTGCCAGTACACGAGGTACGTCGTCCCCTGCAGACCAGCCCGGGGCCTCATCCGGAACGGCCAGGCCAGACGGTGGTTCTTCCGTTGCCCAACCAGTTCCAGGCGCCAACCGGGAAGTCGGCTCCGCCGCGGATGGGTCCAGGACGCGCGGGGCGTCCTGGTGGCTCGCCCATCCTTCGGCTCCGGGGCCGAGAGCTGAAGGGGCGTCTTCGTCTCCCCACGCGCCGCCCCCACTGCTCGGGGCGGCGGGGCCGTCGGCTTCCCCCGCGTGCTGCTCGGGCGCGAGGACGCGAGGTACGTCATCCACCGCAGACCAGCCTGGGGCCTCATCGGGAGTGACGAGGCCCGACGGTGGCTCCTCCTCGGTCACCCACCCTGGGGCAGGCGTCAGGACACGCGGCGCGTCTGCCTCGTGCGTCCATCCTTCGCCGACGGCATCAAGTGCCGAGGGTGCGTCCTCTTCGTCCCAGCCGGCGTCTGTGCTGCGGGTCGGGATCGGGAACTCCTCGGGGGCAGTGGCCAATTCGTCACCTCGTTGATGATCACGGGTGGCGGCCGGGCCGCCTGCATTCCCTGGGGCAGATCAAGTGCCTTTCGACGCTAGGGATCACGGGTGGTTGGGGGTGCCGCCTACCTGCGGCCCTCCCGCCTGGGGGGATTGGCGGCTCAGAAATCTTGTGGCCGATTCCCCCAGGCGGTCCGTGTGCTCCGTCACCGGCTCGGCGAGGCGGCCTGAGCGGCCTGCCGTCCGTGCTCGTCCGGACGGGGCTGCCGCGGTTGTCCTGAAGGAGTGGCCGGGGAAGGCGCCTGGGGCATCTGGCGTTGCTGGGCTGCGGCCTTGAGGCGGTCACGGACCCGGCGCGCGCGGTCGGCGTCGTAGCGGTCCTGAACGAAGGCTTCGCCGTAGCGCTCCACGATCTGGACGACCTTGTCGCTCGTGGCTCCCTGGAGGTCGGCCCGGGTGAACAGGCCGGAGGCCGGGGCCTGGGCGTCGAATCCGAAGCGCAGCACGTTCCCGTGCTGCGGGTGTCCGGTCACCGCGACGTACAGGTTCAGGGCGCTCATCGTGTTCTGGAGAGTGGGCACGCTGGGTGCGTCCGGGTCGTCCATGAGCTTCAGGAGGTCCTCACGCAGTCGGTCCGGGGCGATGGGCCCGGGATCCATCGTGCGGGGCTGCCGCTGGGGCTCGGGCTGGGGACGGCGGGCCAGCACGCCGCGCAGTACCTGTTCTCCAGTGGCGCCTTCGAGCTCCGCAGCAGTGAACTGAGCTGCTGCGCGCCGTGTGGTGGGATCGAACCCGAACTGCACGACCCGCCCGTGCCGGGGACTCTGTGCGACCCGCACGTAGAGCGGGAGGCCGCCAGCGACCCCGTGCTCGGTGGGCGTGGTGGGTGCGCCGGGGGCGTTGAGCAGGCGCAGCAGGCCCCGGCGCAATTCCTCACCCTCGGACCGCTTGGTGGGCAGCGCCGTCACGTTCTGCGGCTCTGCCTCCTCCCGCGGCTCGGGCTCAGGCTCGGGTTCCAGCTCGGGCTCCGGGTCCGGGTCCACGTCGGCGTCCGCTTCGTGCGCGGACTCCAGCTCGTCGGCCTCGACCTCCGGGTCGGCCTCCGGCTCCAGGTCTGCGCCGGCTTCGAGTGCGGATGCCAGCTCCAGAACTGCTGCGAGCTCCGCCTCGATGTCCAGGTCCCGGTCGGCGCCGGCTGCGAGTTCGGCTGCCAGCTCCGCCTTGAGTTCTGCGGTCAGCTCCAGTTCCGCGTCCGGGTCCGGCGCGGCCTCTGCTTTCGGCTCGGGTGTGACGACCGGCTGAGGTGTCGGCCGGGCCAGGGCGGTGGGTTGCGGCTGTGACTCCTGCGGTGCGAGCGGCGCGCGCAAGGAGAGCCGGTAGACGTGCTCGGGCAGTTCGAAGGCCGTGGCCTTCAACTCGACCGAGGCCGGCTGGATGTCCGCGCCGTTCACGATCGTGGCGTCCATCAGGTAGGTGCGCTCGCTGCCGCCGTGGGGGTGGTTGTGGGTCACCATGGCGCGGCCGCGGATCCGGATGGTGTCGGCGACGGCTATCCCGGCGGCGCCGGTCGGTGCAAGCGGTGTGCCGTCGGGAGCCAGGTCGAATTCGATGACGTCGTCGTTGAGCACGTATTCGGCGTCCAGGCGCAGGCCGATGGGCTCGCCGTCGGCGTCGAGGACGGTGTCCGCGCCCGGGCGCTGTACGGGCAGGTTGCGGGGCAGGTGCCAGGTGCTGTCGTCGTCCAGGTTGATCGCTACGGTGCCGAACTCGGTGTCGGCGCGCTGGGTGACTTCCCAGGCCTTGTCCTCGTCGTTGATCCGCAGCCAGACCCAGTCGCCGGGGGTGAGGGAGTCGGCCCAGCGGAGGGTGTCGTCACTCTGTTCGGGGCGCTGGGGCTGGGCCTCGAAGAGCTGCCACATGGCGTCGCTGGGGGAGTTGTGGTTGTCGTTCGCGCGGTCGTGGTGGGCGCGCTCCTCCAGGATGGTGTGGTTGAGGTGGACGACGTCCGCGGCGCTGAGCTGGGTGCCCAGCCGAGGGTCGCTCCAGTCGATCGGCATCCCGGTGGTGGTCTCCAGCTCGGTGAGTCGGCCGGCGAAGGCGCGCGCTTCTTCCAGGGTGGGCAGTCCCTCCAGGGGCTGGGGGGTGACGGCGAGGTCGCGGGAGGCCTCGGGGGTGAGGTAGAGGTCGGGCAGTAGTCCGTCGAAGGGCAGGCCGCTGCCGGCGGGAAGCACCTCGAAGGTGTCGCCGGTGCGGCGGATGGCGAACTGTCCGTCGTCGGTGAGCTCCACCAGTTCGCGGTCCTGGGCGAGTTTGCGCACCTCGATGCGGCGTCCCGGGCTCAGTCCGGGGATCCTTGCCGATATCAGGTGGGTGCGGACTTGGCCGAGGGAGACGAAGCGTCGCTGTCCGGAGGCCGTCTCGCCGGAAGCGAGAGGCGAGGCGACCAGGACGTGGTCGGTGGAGCGGATGTTCTTTATCTGCTCGCCGGTGGCCGCGTCCAGAACCTGGATCCAGCCTATTTTCGCGCCCTTTTCGTCGGGGGATTCCTGGATCCGGACGAGGACCGGCACCTCAAGGGGGACAAAGTGCGAGCGCAGTTGGCTCGTCTGGGGATTGTTGGTCTCTCCCTTCCACCAGAAGGTGCCGTCCGCGGCGGCCACCTCCCCCAGGACCTTCTTGACGGTGGTGAACTCGAAGGCGGCCGGGCCCGGCATAGAGGGGTCGGTCTGCTCGGGGGCAGGCTGGGGCGCCTTCTGGGGGGTGGGCGCGTTCAGGCGCTCACCGGTGCTCTCGTAGTACTCCTTGGCGTAGCGGCGGTCACGCTCGTCAAGGCCCTGGGTGACCAGCGCGTGCAGGATCGCCTGCTTGATGTCGTGGCCGTGCTCGTCCCTCCAGTGGACGGCCTTGATCTGCAGGGCACGGAAGGTGGGGTTCTCCATGTCCCAGGGGAAGGGGTGGCCTTCGGCGTCGCGGATGCTTTCCAGGGCGTCCGCGATCCGGTTGGCCCGCTCCCGGGTCTTGATGTTCTCGCCCCAGGGGCCGAAGACCTGGGTGAGACGGTCCGGCGCGCGGACCGCGTAGCACTCCTTCTTGATCGTGATGATCGCGAGGCGGCCGTCCGAGCTCAGGTGCGTTCCGGCCTCGGGCTTTCCGTGCTTGTTGCACAGCTCGGCGATGGTCCGCTGGCTGCGCTGGTCCGGGTCGGCCTTGTAGCGGACGACGCTGCTCAGGTGGGCCTTGAGCAGCATGTTGGAGTCGGCTCCGGTGGGGATCCTCTTCCCGTCCGGTGTGCGGGCTATCACGCCGTCGGCGGTATGGACGAACTTGTCTTCGTCGGTGAGGACGAAGCGCGGGGCCGGGGCGGGGGCGGGCTTGGTGGTGGGCTTGGAGAGAGGCTGATTCTCGGGGACGCCGGCCAGGTACCGGCTGAGGGCGACTGCGGCGCCTTCGGGGCTGGCGTACGCGGTGCCCTCGGCCAGCGCCAGCTGGCCGTCCGCGACGAAGTGGAAGCCCTCGGCGCTTGCCACGATGGTGCCCAGGCTGGTGCCGTTGCGCAGGACGCCCCGGACACCACTCGGGTCGGCCGCCTCGAGTACGAGGGTGCCCAGGTCGCGCCGGAAGCCGTCCGGGCCGCCGAGTTGTTCGGCGTCCTTCTGCTGTTGGCGGCGCTGTTCCAGCTCGGCGCGCAGCGCATCGCGCAGTTCAACGGCGCGGACACTCGGGCCGGTGTCGCCCTGCACCGCGTATGCGTTGAGCCACTGGTCCAGGGCCGTGGCGCGGGTTTCGAGCTCGGCGACCGCCATGCTCTGCGGCGAGCTGGAGAAGAGCGGGGGCTTGGGTGTGCGGTCCTGCACGAGAACGGGGGCTGCCGCGCCGGGGCGCGGTGCGCGCTCGCGACGGTCCAAGAGGGTCACGAGCTGGGTGGCGTCCCGCCAGGCCAGCACCTCTTCGAGCCCGTGGAAGTGGCCGCGCTCGTCGCGCAGGGTGTGCGGTCCGACCTCGACCGCCTGGGCCCACTCGCCGCTCTTGCGCAGCAGGACCTCGACAGGCGAACCGTCCTCGCGCGGCTCGAGATCGGCGACCGCCCACCGGCCTGCCCGCTGGGGGTAGGACAGCTTCATCAGGTCAGTGAGGAGGGCGGCGGGAACTTCACGCGTGGCAGTCGGCTCTGCAAGGGGCGCCGGTGCCGGGACCTGCTGCGGCTGCGGCAGGGCGTCGGTGGTCTGAACCGCGCTGACCTGGTCGCGGGTGAAGACCAGGACGCGGCCGTCCGCGCTGGTGCCGGCGTACGAGCTGGCGTCGGCCAACTCCACGGTGATCGTGCTGTACAGCTGCTGCGGCCCCTGTTGGCCGGTGGCCGCGTGCGCGGGGTGGTGCGGATCGAGAATGCGGACCTGCTGGCCGACCTCGATGTCGGGCCGGGCGCTCGGGTCGGCGGCGATCCACCCCTGGGGGGCGGGCTGGGTGCGGTTGCGGCGGTCGTGGGCGGCCGCTTCGCCTTCCACGGTGCCGCCCTCGACGGCCGTTTCGATCCGCCCGTTGAAGGGGCGCTCTGCACCCAGGGCGCCGGAGAGGTACACCGCCTGCTGGAGCTGAACCTGGTCGCCGCCGACGGGGTTCCAGGCCACGAAGATCCGCATGCCGGTGCCGTCGCCGACCTGGATCTTCACGAGCTGGTCGGTGCCGCGGGTGTCCTTGGCGATGACCTTGCCGAGGACCGGCGCCAGGGCGGGGCCCGGCCGGTGGGCCTGCGCCTTCGCGGTGCCCGGGTCGGGGGCAGGGACGCGCAGGTCGGGCGCGAGGGTGAGGCTGTCGCGGATGCGTTCGGCCTCTTCCTTGTCCGGGAAGAGGGCTTCGAAGGGGTCCTCGCCTTGGTGGCGGATCCAGACGACGTCGCCGCTGGTGCGGTCCAGCACGGCCCAGCGACGGCCGGCGTCGGTTGCCCGGGCCCGGACCTGGAACGCCGGACCGTCCCCGGCCGGCGGCTGGGCCGTCGTGGCTGCGGGTTCGGGCTCCGGTGCCACTTCCGGCGCATTGCCGGATACGTCGCTCTGCGCGGCGGGTGCGCTCTCCTTGACGGGCTGAGGGGCGGCCTCTTGACCGGCGGCCCCCGTGTGCGTCTCCGGCTGCGGCACGGGCGTCGCCGGTGCGGCGAAGAGCTCTGTCCCGGTGCGGATGCGTTCGATGTTCTTGCCGGTTGCGACCTCTTCGACGTCGACGACGCCGCGCGGCCCGAACTGGAGGCGGACGAGGACCGGTTCCTTGATCGGGTTCTTGCGGCTCGCTGCCTTGCCTCCCCACCACAGGGTGCCGTCGGCCGCGGCGAGTGCGTTGGCTTCGCCCGGCTTCATCACCGCGAAGGTGGAACGCGCAGGAACCGCCGTCTCGGGCGTGGTTCCCTCGCGGGAAGGAGCTGGTCCCGTCGCGGCGGGCGCCGGTGTGTCGGCGGCGGGCTCCTCTCGGGCGTCCTGCGCGGCGTTGGTCTGCGGGGCCGGTGAGGGGGCGCCGTCGGTCATTGCGGCTCCTCGGGAGGCGTAGCGCTCTTCGGCGAGGACGCGCAGGTCCTCGATGTACTGCAGGGATCCGAGGTCGAGTCCGCGCATGCCGCGGGTGGCGGCGACGTAGGCCAGGCGCAGTTCCTCGTCCTCGGGCAGTTCGACGGGCTGGCCGGGTTCGGTGCTGGTCTTGGGTCCGCGGAAGTCGGTGCCGATCTGGACCAGTTGCCACTCAAGTCCCTTGGATTTGTGGGCGGTCGAGACGATGAGGTCGGCCTCGTCGGCGTTCTCGGTGAGCTCGCCGACCATGTCGATCAGCGTGTCGGCTCCGTGCTCGTCGACCAGGCGCACGAAGCTCTTGAGCTGCTTGGCGCTGTCGTGCTTGTCGACGTAGCGCTGTACCTGCTGCCAGGAGCGGAAGGGCACCAGTTCGGGGTGTTTGCGGGTCTTGCCCTTCTCCTGGAGTTCCTTGGCCCCCTCGGCCATGCGCTGCAGTTCGTCGCCGCCGCCGACCATGTGTACGGCGCGGCCGTCCTCCAGGGCGGCCAGGACGGCGGCGACCACGCCGGTGTTGTTGCGGCCCAGGACGGCGTTGGGGGTGTCGATGGGGCCGATGGGCGTGGCGATCGCGTCGTTGCCCTCCATCAGGTACGGCGAGCCGAGCAGCTTGAGGAACACGTTCGCGATGTCGGCGACCTCGGGGCCGAACCGCCAGCTCTTGTTGAGCGGCAGTTCGATGTCGGCCGGCCAGTCCTCGAGCGCGTTCTCCGCGCCGCGGAAGCCGTAGATCGCCTGGTTGGGGTCGCCTACGATGACGACCTGCGCGGCTGCGCCCTGGGCGGGGCGCATGTTGTCGAACACGATCTTGCGCAGCACCGGGTTGATGTCCTGCGCCTCGTCAAAAATGATCGTGTCCGCGTGGATCTTGGGACGCGACAGGGCCCAGATCTTGAGGTAGTCGTCGTGGTGGAAGTTCAGCTCCCGCGACGCTGGGTCGGTCTTGTCGGCCCAGGCCTCACGCGCGTAGTCGAGAACCTCACGGCGCAGACGGCTGGGCCGGGCCGCGACGTCGAGCAGGGGATGCTCGAGGTCGGGTACGTGCTCCAGGCCGATCCCGTCGGCGTCGCTGTTGCGGAAGTTCTTGATGGCTTCCTTGACCAGGACGACGATGTCTTCCGGCGCCAGTTCGTCGCCGCCGTCGATGTGGGGATGCGAGCGCACCCCGAGGAGCTCAGCCCAGTCGGCGTTCGCGTTGGTGCCCACCCCGCCGTCCTGCTGTCCGTCCGTCACCTTCTGCGCGAGGTCGGTGGAGCGCATGTCGCGGGCCGCGAGGGAGTGGGCGGTGGAGACGCTGACGTGCCGCAGACCCGCAAATTTCTTCCGCGCGTCCTCGGCGTTGGCGGAGTTGAAGGCGAGGTACGTGATGCGCCGGTTGAGCATCCTGCGCGCCAGGGCGACCATCGTGCTCGTCTTTCCGGTGCCGGCCAGGGCCTGGACGGCCACGTTGAGGCCGTTCTGGGCGGCCACGATGATGGCGCGCTGCTGGGCGGTGAGCGGGTAGCCCTCGGCCTCCTGGGCCGTCTGCTCGTACTGGGCGCGCAGTTCCAGGGTCAGCGCCTGTCCGAGCCGGTCCCGCGTCTGCTGCCAGACGGCGTCGAGGGCCTGGATCCGGGTCCGGACGGTCTTCTCCAGGCGGCTCGCGATGATGGCCGTCTTCGGGTGGTTGCGCCAGCTGTCGTGGTTGGATTCCCAGCGGCCTTCTCCCTGGTAGCCGAAGTGCTCCTTCTTGAGCCACTCCCGGAGCTCGGCGTCGTCCTCTCCCGGCTCGGTGCCGGTCACGATCACATTGGTGCGCAGGGCCTCATCGCGGAGGACGGCCAGGCGCTGGGACGGGCGTGGGTTGGACTCCTCCCAGCGCTGTCCGGCCTCCGGGTCTGCTACCGGCACCGTGTCGGACTCAGTGAGCACCGCCGTGGCGGCTACAGCCGGGGCAACACCGGTCTCGGTCGGGGCGGCCTGCGGGCCGACCACGGGCGCCGTGGAGTCTGCTGCTGCCGGTGCGTCGGGCGCGGCGTCCTGGGACGGCCCGGGCGCCGGGACCTGGGTCTGCACGGGCGCGGTCACGGTCTCGTGCGGCATGTTGCTGGAGGCGGTGTCGGCGATCGCGGCGACGGCCGCCTCGAGTTGCGGGTGGGACAGCTGGGGCTGCGCGGCAAGGGCGGCCTGCAGCGCGGTCGCGGCACCGTGGAGGACGGTCAGGGCCTTCGTGGCGGCCTCGGCGCTGGCGACCTTCTCGGGCAGCTGATCACTGAGCATGATCCGGTCCAGTGCGAGCGCGGCTGTGGCGACGTCCCCGTCTGCGCCGGGGTTGAACCCGGAGCTGTTGAGGGTCCACCAGTGGCCCCGCGCCTGGGCGTGCGCCCGCTGGTAGGCGCCGAGAGCGGTGTCGTCGGCCATCGGAGTCTTGAACACCGCCGGCCAGGTGGTGGGCCGTGCCGCGGTGGCGAGGGTACGTTCGGCCAGTTGCCCGGCCAGCGCCGCGAGCTCCTGCACGTGCTGGTGGAGCGTGGGGGAATTCTCCCCGCGCAGCCGCTCGGCGACCATGCCCGCCGCCCGGGCCAGCTCGATGGCGCGCGCGACCGCCAACGGCTGTGGGACCGTGAGCAGTTCTGCATCCCGCACCAGGGCGATGGCGGCGTTCAGGCGCCGCATATCAGGACGGTCGTCCCGAGTCGTATCGGTCATGCGCTGCCAGACGGTGTTGTAGCGCAGGCCGGTGTTGTGCAAACTCTTGACGTCGCGCAGGAGTTTCTGCAGCTCCGCGGTGGTGTTGAACGTCTCACCCGGCTCGATGTCCGGGACCGGCACCAGGCGCAGGGCGTGATTGTCCACGGGCGCTGTGGCGCCCTCCGCGGCGGCCTGCTTGGCCTCCAGGCTCTCGAAGACGGGTATCTCGCGACCGCGTGCGGACATCAGCGCCCGCAGCGTCTCTACCTTCTCGGTGCGGGTCTCGTACGTCAGGTTCTTCGGCATGGCGTGCCAGTTCAGTCCGTGCTTGCGGTGCTCCCCGTCCACGTTGCGCGGGTTGAAGCCCCGGGGTCCGCCGGTGACTTCGAGCGCGAAGACGAGCTCGCGGTACTGGGGGGCAGCTCCCCACACATAGGTGTGGTCGCGGTGGTGCTCGATCCATACATTCGTCCACGGCTTGCTGTTGGGCACGTCGTTGAGCTCGGTGTGCACCTCCACCAAGTGCCTGATGGAACGCTCGATGGTGTTGTGGCCCTTGATGGGGCTGTCGCCGTACAGGGTCTTGTGCTTGCCCTGGTTGTAGGTGCGGTTCTCGACGGAGCCGATTTGCTTCTTGTCCGGCCCGTACACCACGGTGCCGGGGTAGACACTGGCCTGGTGGTAGCCGGGGTGGTCGGGCACCGGGATAGCGCCGTCGGGCAGTTCGCCCTCGGGGGTGGCCGACGTCTGGTCGAAACCGAGTTCTCGGGCGCGGGCTTCGCGCTCCTCGCGGGTGGCCTCCCACTCGTCGTAGGACTGCACGACCTTGGCGGCCGCGCCGTCCACCGACTCGTACGGGTCCTTGGTCGTCCAGTTGTCGATGGTGGTGGCGGCGTATTTGCCCCCGGGGCGCGTGACGACGGAGCCGATGACCTCGCTGTCCAGCAGTACGGGCGCACGCATGAGGAGTCCATCGGCCGCGAAGTCACCGACGGTGGCCCGAGCGGCCAGCGACCGTGCCACTTCCTGACCGCCGAGCCGCATTGCGTCCCACAGCGTTATCGGGCTGCTGAGCGGGGCGTCCTGTGAGTTCTCCTCGGCGGGTGCTCCCTGCCCCACGCTGTCGTCGGTCGGCGCGGGCTGACGTTCCTCTTCCGCCTCGGCGTCTGCTGCCTGCGGGGTGGCATCGAGGGCCATCTGCCCCTGCGGCGGCTCGGCCGCATCAGGGACGTCGGGCGTCTGGCTGCCCTGGAAGTCCTCGCGACTCATCTGGGTCCAGGGCCTGCCGACCGGCGCATCGCTGTGGGCAGTCTCCTGTGCGGGGACCGGTGCTGCGGTGGAGCTCGGCTCGGCAGTGGATGCGTCAACGGGGCTCTGCAGGTCGGTTGTCGGCCCTGCTGCCACCGTCAGGCGCGCGGCGGCCGGCTCGAGATCTTCAAGCTGTGCAGCCCAGTACTCCATCACCTCGACTCCGGCACGGGCCCGCTCGGGCATCACGTCCACGCCGTCCGCGCTCGCCACCTCAGCCAGGCGGGCGAGGGCGTCGCGCGCCGTGAGGATCTGCTCACGGAGCTTCGCCACCGATGTCGGCCGGCTCTCGATCGCCTTGGCGGCGGCGTTGACGGCCTGCAGGCTGCGCATCAGGTCGTTGTGGCCGAAGATCGGGTAGGAGACACCGTTGCCGGTGGGGTGGTCCAGTGCCGTGAGAAGGGCGGGCCTTGCCGCGCGGGTAACGATGGTCTCGGGGAGCAGGGCCAGTTCGCCCACGGCCTCCCTCAGGGGCCGGGTTTTCGCCTCCGTCGCGCTCAGGTGGTAGCTGACGGGGGTGCCCTGGCGCGTTCCGTACACGGTCACGGAACCGTCGGCGCCCCTGCTGATGCTGGTCACGGTGAATACCGGGGTCCAGCTCTCCGGTGTGAGTCGACTGCCCTGCGGTGCGGGCAGGCGCACAGATACTCCGGGTGCGATCTGCGTCCAGGCATCGCCCCGCCAGCCCACCGGGGCGACCGCGTGGAGATCATCTTCGCGGTCGATCGCGTACTGTTCCGCGTCGCCCTTGCGGTCCAACTCGCCCACGGCGTTGCCGTCCACGTCGACGAAGATCCACTTTCGGCTCTCCTTCCGGGTCCGGGGCGGGTCGGGCATCCTGTCCCGGCTGACGACGGCCCCGAGAAGTTCGCCGACCTCGTTGTGCACGAGCCGGCCGCTCAGGTTCTTGAGCTCCTTCGGGTTGCCGAGGATCGCCTGCAACTGGGCACGACGCTTCTCCCTGCGGGCCAGGCCGCCCGACACCCGTTCCCGCTCGGTGGTGATCTGTGTGCGGCGGGCTTCGACGAAGGGAGCGTGCGCGGCATCGGCCAGCGGCAGGTTTAGTCGGGCCTGTTCGGCTTCGAGGATCTCGGGGGCTTCGCCGCGCAGGTCGATGGTTCCGGGGCGGGCGGTGATGATCTCACCGACCGGGTCGGTGGCGGTGAGCAGGTCCTCGCCGCGGCGACGGGCCAGGACATCGCCGTAGACGACGGTCTCCAGCTCCACGGTCAGCCGCCCGGGCTTGACATCGGTGACCGTGTGCCACCAGCTGTGCGAGCCCTTCAGGAGTACCTGGTCCCCGGCCTCGAACTCGATCGGGCTCCAGTCCCTGCGCTCCCCGTGGGTGAGGGCGTCGAGTTCGCCGCGCCGCGCGTCGTCGAGCTCGGGCAGGGCGGTGTCGGCGGGTGCCCCGTCGCGGTTGTAGTGGACCGCGATGGATCGGCCGTGCTTGAGCATGCGCCGTACGAACAGGCCCGTCTTGTAGGCCCGCGTCTCGGGGCGGGTGCCCTTGCTCTGGACCCATGCGCCGGCGCTGCGCATACGGATGAAGTCGGCGGCTTCCAGAGCAGCCAGGGTGTCCTTGTCGCCCCCGGCGACACCGAATACGTAGGTACGGGTCTCCTCTCCATGCTCCCGCTCGTGATGGACCCACACCGTCTCCGCAGGCCTGGGCCCGGTGACGAGAGCGGCCTCCTGCAGAGCCTGGTGGCGTTCGGCGATCTTCTTCGCGCTGGCGGAAGGGGTGCGCTCGCCGGGCATGTAGTCGGTGCCCACCGAGATCCGCCACTTGAGCGCGCCATCCCCGACGTTGGGCCCGTGCCCGTGGCCGATCTGCTCGGTGCCGTGGCCCACGGTGATGCGCTCGACGTCGTCGCGGGAGCCTTCGCGCGGCGGCTCCAGGCGCCACCAGTAGCCGGGCATGCCCGCGACTTCCTGCGCGTCGAACGGCATCGCGGAGCTCTCGTCCGGCTCGGCCGCGGCGCCGGACTCCTCAGCCGGTACCTCCTGTGCCGTCTCCGGCTGATCGGCGACGGCTACAGGAGCGACCGTCGGCTCAACCGCAACCTCCTGCTCGGCGGAGGCTGCGGCGGCATCCTCTTCGACAGGGGCGGGAATCGCCTGGTAGCGGCGCATGGCGTTGAGGGCGTCCGCGATCGTGGGGTGGGTCTCGCCGCCGCGCGGTTCGGTGCGGCCATCGGGCCACAGGGCGAAGGACCGCTGCTTGTCGGCGGCGAACCGCCCCTTGCGCGGGTGCCACTCCAGGCTGAAACTCCAGCGTCCGACCACGGTGTGGGCTTCGAGCTCGACGTTGAGGCGCTGGCTGGCGAAGCGCGCGTCTGTGCTCCGGGTCATGGTCCAGCCCTGGGCCTGGGCGGTCGTCCACAGCTGGCCAACCGTCGCGGGGACGGGGTAGTGGGGATCCCACACGCCGCCTTCCGTCACCGGTGCGCCGCCGTCCTCGGGTGCGGGGCTGGTAGTCGTCGCGGCCTCCGGTGCGGGGGCGGCCACCTCGGGCGTCGGGGCAGCAGCGGGTTCGGGTGCGAGGGTGGTGCGGGAGCTGGCAAAGGTGCGCAGGCGCTCCGGCATCTCGTGGGCGCGTCCGGACAGCACCCGGGTGAGCCCGTACAGGTCGCTGGTGTGCAGCTGCTCGTCCTCGAGCTGGATGCGCAGCGTGCGTACGGCGGGGGCGAGTTGCTCGATGGCATCGGCCTTGGTGCGGATCTGCTCGTCGTCGAGCCCGGCCCGGTCGTGTGCCTGCACCTGGCTCAGTGCGTTGAGGACTCGGGTGAGGGCGGGCTGCTGGGTGTGGGTGAGCGGCCAGGCGTGGCGGCCGGCGGTGCGCAGTGCGGCGGCGTACGGGTCGAGTTCGGCGAAGGCCCAGGACAGGCGCATGGCATCGGGGTACGTGGCGTGGCCGGGCAGCGGCCGGTTGTGCTCCTCGGCCCAGACGCGCAGGGCGTTGAGGACCGTGTGGTGGAAGTTGTCCTGACCGAACGGCTGCGGGGGCAGGATGGTGAGCGTCTGGTCGGTGTGGTGGGGCAGGTGCTCCCCCATCACGGTGTGCCAGCCTTCCCCTTCCTTCACGAGCGTGGCCACGATCGTGTCGTCGGGGGTGCGCAGGGTGTAGGCGGGGCCGTGGAAGATGCCCGGCGCCGCCAGCACGGTGAACCCGTCGGTGCCGGGAACCGCGTACGCCGGCCCGTCCGGGGCATCGGTGTGAGTGATCTGCTCGTAGGTCTGGTTTCCGCCTGCCTCGTAGTCGTTCAGCGGTTCCATGGCCTGCGCCTGGGGGCTGATCGGGCGCGGGTCGGCGTAGCCGAGGCGGGGCAGCAGGAACGGGTCCTCGCTCCAGGGTTCGGCCGCGGTGGGGAACACCTGCCGCCACGCCTCGCCCCATGCGGTGGCGGCGACCCGGTCGGCGTGCTCGTGGGCACGGTCGGCGAGCGTGGTGAACAGGGGACGCACCTGCGCCGGGAGGATCTCGGGGAGGCGGGTGTCCTGAGTGGCTCGGGCAAGCCCGAGGATCGCGCGGACGGCTTCGGTCGGGGTGGTGGTGCTGGCTGCCCGGACGGCCGCGCTCGCCTCGCGCAGCTGCCGGGTGCGCGGGTTGTCGGTGGGCCACTGCGGGTGGGCGGTGAGCGCCCACGTGGCGGTGATGAGGTCCGCGGTGGCGCGGGTGAAGTCCTCGATACTGGTGTAGGGGCCGTGGGCGGGGGTGGTGGGCTCCAGGTCGAACAGCGCGTCCGGTTCCGGTGCCGGCTCGGTGGTGCGGTAGCGGTTGAAGGAGGCGGCGAGGGCTTCGGCAGCGGGCTCCCCGGCGGCCTGCAGCGCGTCCCAGACCGTCAGCTGGACCTGGCCGAGTCGCTCTCGCGCCGCCTGGCTTCGGGGTGCGGCGGCCAGGGCTTCCTCGGCGTCCAGGAGTTCGCGGCGCGTCTGCTCGCTCAGGCCGAGGTCCAGCCAGGCGGGGAGTTCTTCCCACCGCATCACCATGCTCATCGCGGGCCGGTCGTCGGTCCCCTGCGTGCTGAACAGGATGCCGTCGGGGGCGGGGTCAAGCCGTGCGATGCCGCGGAAATCTTTGCGGTTGCCGATCCAGATGCCACGGCCGGAGGCGACCAGCTCGGTGCGCCATGCGTTCATCTGGGCGGGGTCGTCCATCCGTCGGACATACGCGGCGAGCCCGGATCCGGCCGGGTTGGGGGCGGGGGTGAGCGTGCCGAATTCGTTGATCACGGCGCGGAGGGCGGCGTGCTGCTCGGCCAGGGTGATGCCGGGCACGGCGGCATCGGTGATGTCCCAGGCGGCCGGTTCGGCGGAGCTCTGACCGTCCGGTGCGGGGGCGGGCTGTGTCTGCGGGAGGCTGGGGCGGGGCGCGTCGTTGAACAGGGTCTCCCAGGCGTCGGAGGTGGCGGTGGCCCGCCACACGGCGGTGAAGGAGTCGGCTGCCTGTGCCAGCTCGGCCAGGGCCTGGGCGGCGTCGTCGGGCACCGTCGTGTCCCGCCAGGCGTTCGTCACGGCGGTGACGGCCGCGTGGACGCCGTCGACGGCCGCGTGGAAGGCTGCGGGATCGCGCAGGGAGACCCGGGTGAAGGTCGCGAGGGCGTCGCTCAGCGCCGTCTCGGGGCCGCTCTGGGCTGCCCGCTCCTTGAAGTGGCCAGTGCGCGCTACTGCGCGGATGGCCTGGTTGAGGGCGCGGCGCGGTGCGCTGATCTCCTTGAAGTGGGTGAAGGCCCCGGCCTGCGGCTGCTTGCCCCCCGGCTGTCCGGCGGGCTGGTCGGCCTCGTCGTTGCCGCCAGGCGCGGGGGGCGGCGGAGTGCCGGGGCCGGCGCCGCCCCCGGAGAGCGGCTCGGCGGTCCGCTGGTCGTGGTCGCTGTGTTGGCCCTCGCCGGGCCCGGCGGCGGGGCTGGGGGGTGCTTCGCCCGCGGGGCTGGCACCGGACTGCGCCTGAGCGGCCGCTGTCTGCGGCTGCATCGCAGGTGCGGGGGCTGCGGCGGGAGGGTTCTTTTGGGCGGGCTGGTGCGCTCGATCGGGCGACGTTGGCAGCCGCAGGAGTCGCGGCGAACGCTCGACCAGCCCAGTCAGCGGCACGAGCACCGAGCTGAACGGGCCGCTCAAGCTGTGCGCGAGCGTGTAGTTGCGTCCCTTGCCATGCCAGCTGCGGAAGGCACTCAGCCTGTCGCCGGCGGCGGTGAAGCTGCCTGGTGCGGTGACGCGGCCGTGGACATTGCTGGTGCGCTGCGAGGTGGAGCTCTCAAAGCCATCCGCCCAGACCTCGTCACCAAGCTGCAGCTCCCAGGGGTAGACAAGGTCCCAGCCGTGGCGGCCGCGCCCCCGGGCAGCCCGGTCGCCGGGCTGGTACAGGTCGGCGGCCACGGTGATGTCGTCCGCCAGCTGCCGCGCGTGCTGCCGTGTCTGGGCATAGGAACCGGAACCGGTCCCCAGACGCTTATCGAAGTCGCGGAGCAGGTCACTGATCAGGTGCAGGTCCTGGGAGGGATCGCCGCTGTAGCTGGCGCCCTGGGCCAGTCGGGTGAGGGCGCCCTGAGCCAGGCGCCAGGGGGCGCTGGGCCGCACCTTCTTGAACAGGCGGCGATCGGCGTCGCCGTCCGGCGCCGGGCTGTCGGGCAGCCGGTTGAGGAACGCAGTGGCTCGTTCCTGCAGGAGATGAGGCATGCGGGTGTGGCACCGCAGTTGGTACCGGGGCCCCGGCCCATGGAGCCAGGACGCGGGTCCGCTGCGTCCCTGGTGGTCGCTCCAGGTGGCGTCGTCCAGGCTGATGACCCTGTGCAGGTCGACAGGCTGGCCATGCTCGTCGGTGCGTTCGCGCAGGTTCGGAGCCGCGGTGACGGTGCCCCGCACGGTCACCCATTCCCCCTCGGCGGGCGCCGTCGCACCCCGCAGGCGGCTGTCGGCCACGTCGGTTGCGGTGACCTGGTGGCGGAAGCTGATCCGGTCGCCGGGGGTGAGGTCCCGTGTGAGGGCGATCGTGGTGTATCCCGCGGCGAGTTCGGTGTCCTGCCGGGTGAGTCGGGCTTCAGCGTCGTGCTCTGGGTCGGCTGGCAGATGCCGGTCTTCGACCGCTATTGCGTGGACCGCCTCTTCGACGGTGTCACCGGAGCCGGTGCGCCACAGGCGGGCGACGTGTCCGGCCAGGGGGGAGGCGAATGGGAAGGGGGTCTCGGAGGGGCCGGCGAGGACGGCCTCAACACGGGCGGCGAACCGCAGGGCGGTGCGCTTGTCGGCCAGGGCCGGAGCCCCGGGAAGGTCGGCCATCGGGCCGGGCAGGGCCATGTGCCACTGCTGGTCGTCGGGGTGCTGGTAGACGGCGAGGTTCCCGCTTGGGGTGAGGGCCAGGCGGCCGGAGTCGGCGATCTCCCTCAGGTGTGCGGCCCGGGGGGGAGAGAGGGCGCTCTGGCCGGGTTCGGCCAGCTCCGGGCTGGCGGAGCGAAGGTGGTCGAGGAGGTCGTCGATGAGTTCGAAGCGGGTGCCGTCCGTGCGGGCGGCGAACCGCGGCAGCGTCGCCAGGTGGTCCAGGGTTGCCTGAGGATCCAGGGGGGTGAAGACCAGGCGGTGTGTGCGTACCGCGCCCGGATGGGCCGGGATGTCGACGACGACCGCGCCGTCGGTGTCGGTGTAGGCCAGGGCCCCGGACGCGATCAGTGACCTCGCGGTGTGCGTGACGTCGTGGCCCTCCCAGGGCCCGGCGTCAGTGCCACTCAAGGGGGCATACAGGCGCCAGGGATCTGCGGTGAACTCGTGTGAGCGTGCGGCGCGCTGCGTACGGCGGGCGTTGCGTTCCTGGGCACCGGGCGGGACTCCCCGGGGCAGGGAGGCGGACAGGTGCTGCCAGTGGCCGCCCTCTGCGGTCTGCTGCAGTCGTTGTGCACTCTGTCGCATCACGGCCGCCCATGCCGTGGCCTGTTGCCAAGCGTGTTCGGATGCGCCCTGGTCGGTGAGGAACGCACCGAGCGCGTCGGCGGCGTCGGCGAGCTGGAACGCGTAGGGGACGGTGACCTCAGACGGGGCCGGTACCTCGCCCGGATGCAGGGCAAGGTCGTTCAGCCCGGTGGTGAACAGCAGTGCGTGTGCGACCGGGTCGGCCGCTCGGAAGGCTTCGGCCAGGTCGTGGTCCGCGTCCCAATGCAGCGGGGAGACCGGAACTTCGGCGAGGTGGTCGCGCCACTCCTTCGCGCTCGAGTAGGGACGCATCGTCTCCCCGGCTTCGCGGGTCACGGGCTCACGCCCGGCCGGAGGGAGGGCACTTTGCTGGTCGCCCTCGGGGACTGGGTCGCGCTCGGCGCGCGCCGAATCGCTGGACAGCGCGGGGCCCGCCGTCGGCTGGGCGGCCGGGGCGTTCGTCTGGGCCGTCGCGGGGGTTGGGGTGGATTCGTGGTCGCGGCTGCGCTGCTCCTCTTCCCAAGTGGGGCGGGGGTTGGCGAGTCGGGTGCGCGCCCGGTCGTCCCGGCCGCTGGCGTACTCGTGCAGGAGTTGCTGCAGCGCCCCGGCGAGCTCGTGGACGTGTCGGTCGGCGCCCTGCCCGTGCGCCTCGATCAGGGCACGGTCGAGGGTCTCGTTGTGGGGTGCGCCCTCCCGCTTCAACCGGTCGAGCAGGCCGTAGACGACGGTGCGCTCCAGTGCGTGGCGGCGCGGCGACCGGTCCAGGACGTGCGGCGGGTTGCCGGCCAGGGGGAAGTCCTGGTCGAGAGCGTCCAGTTCGGCGCCCAGGTCCCTGAGTGCGTCGAGGCCGTTGAGGCTTGGGTGCGAGTCCTGGGCGGCGGCCAACAGGCTGGTGAGCTGTGCGTGCAGCGGCCGCAGGGCCGCACTCACAGCGGCGAGGCGCACCGCGTCGGGCCGGGTGGTGTGGGCGGGGCTGTACGGTCCGATCGGCACCGCGCCTTGTGGCCGGCGCACCACCACGCCGCGTTCGCCGAGGCGTTCGGTGGTGTATCCGGCGCGCTTGAGGTCGGAGTCGAGGGTGATGCGTCCGGTCGCGATGACGGCCGTGGTGGCAGCGGCGCCGGGAAAGTCCTGTTCGGTGGCCGGGCGCACCTGGAAGGTTTCGGTGCGGTCGCCGCGCCGGCGGCGGGCGTCCAGGATGGCGTGGACTTCGGTGGCGAGGTGGTGGCGTTCGGCGTCCAGGCCGCGGGGCGGGGTGACGGTGACGTGGCGGGCCTCGCCGCTATGGGCGCTGCGCGGGTTGTCCTCGTCGACGGTGACGGGCTTCCAGCCCAGATCGTGCAGGCTCCAGATGCGGGCGTCGCGCTCATTGGGCGCTTCGAACCGCATCATCGTCATGGTGATGGCGACGGTGCCGTCCAGGTTCGGCGCCAGCGTGTATCCGCCGCCGCCCCATGCGGCGGGTACCAGCCCGCTGTTGTCCAGGATCTGGGCGATGGCGCGTTCGGTCGTGGTGACGGTGCCGGTGGGGGCGGTGGCCGGGGAGGGCGGGCACAGCGGGGCCTGCGCGCCGTCGGGGAAGATGCGGGGCTCGTCGGCAGAGGCGATCCAGTCGGCTGCCAGCCCCTGTGCGGGAACCACCAGGGCGGCGATGACCTTCTGGTCGGCGTCCGGGAGCTGGTGGTGAGCGGCGCGCTCGGCCAGGTAGCGGGCGGCCCGGGCCACGTCGAGGGTGGCGCGGTAGACGCTCTCGCGATCGTCCAGCTTCTCGTCGCGGGCGAGGATGCGCGCCGGGCGGCGCAGCCCGGCCGCGCCGAGGTCGTCGGTGTGCGGGCTGGCGAGCTTCTCACGGACCGCGTCCAGCGCCAGAACCTGCTCGATCCGGTCCAGCAGCGGGGCGCGCCGGTTGCGGAACGCGGTGATCGAACCGCGTACCGTGCCGCCGGGGAACTCGCTCCGTAGTGCCGAGGTGACGGCGGCCGGGCGGGTGGCTTGGAGCGTCTGCCACCAGGCCGCGAGCGGCCCGTCGCCCAGCACGTCTCCCCCGCCACGCTGGATGACGTCGGTGAGCAGGGTGATCTGCTCGGCGGGCAGGTCGTGCTGCAACGCGGTGCCGTACAGCCAGTCGGCCGCGGCCTGCCGGGCGGCCTGCGGGTCGGCGCCGGGTTCGGCGTGAGCGGCGAGCTCGGGATCATTTTCGGCCCGGCGGCGCAGTTCGAGCAGCGCGAGGTACAGGCGCGGATCGGCGTCCCGCTCGGTGGCGGCGAGGTTCCCGGCGTGCGTGGAGGCGGCCTGGGCCGCGGCCTCGAGCCTGCTCGCGTCGTCGATGTTGTCGAGGCGGTGCAGGTGTGCCTGGCCTCGCACCTGTTCGGCGAACGCGGCCAGGGCGTGGTGGTCGCTGTAGACGATGCCTTGGTCGCGGGCCTGCATCAGGCCAGCCAGCACGATGGGCGCATGGCCCGCGGTCAGGGGTCGCCGGTCCGGCAATACCGCGGTCCGCACCAGTTCCAGGAGGTCCTCCTGCGCGGCGAGCCCCTCCGCGGTACCGGCGTAGGGCTGCGCGCCCTGCGGGACGGGCGTCGCATCGTCGGCCGGTGTGCTCGGGGCAGGTACGCGGTGGGCGTGGGCGCCGTCGGCGGGAAGGGTGAGCAGGTGGCGGCCGATCCGGTCGACGTGATGGCGCGCCAGGTTGTGCAGCGCCAGCGCGAAGAAGCCGCGCTGGGTTCCGCTGTTGTTGAGCAAGGTCTTGGCGGCGTCCGCGACCTTCTGGTGGCGGTGGAGCTCTCCGGCGAGTCCTCCGACGTCACGGTGCCCGTCCCGCAGGCGGAGGGCCGCCTCCAGGTCCCGGCCTGCCTCGGCGGGCATGTTGTCGGCGAAGGAGAGGTGGTCAAGGAGGTAGGCGAGCGCGGTGATGCGTTCCTGGGCCTGCTGCATGTCGCGGGCCGGGTAGGTGGCACCGGTCGTGGCGAGGCGGTCGGGCACCAGGTGCTCGGCGAGCCGGTCTGCGGCCTCCCGCACGAGGCGCAGGGCGTGGTGGGCGGGCTGCGCCGTGTGGTGCCTGCTGGTCCGTCCGATCACTTCCTCGACGGCGCGGAGCGCCTGTGCGGCGGCCTGCGACAGCTCCCTCATCTGGGTCGCTTGGCCGTGCCAGGAGCTCGCGCCGCCGATGAAGGGCAGAGCCTGCTCGAACGCGGTGATCTGCTCGTTGTCCGCCAGCACGGTGCGCAGGTGGCGCACCGCGTCCTTGTGCAGCGCGTGGAGCGCCGCACCAGTCTTGTCGAGTTCGGCCGCGATGGTAATCGGCTCGGTGAGGGTGGACTCGAAGGCCTGGGCGTGCTCTTCGAGCGGGGCGCCGATGGGGCGGCGCCGGGCAAGGCGCATGGTGTCGCTGCCCGTCTCGCCCACGGGGGTGAAGATCCGCGGCTCGCTGTCGGTGCCGGTGACGGTGAGGACGCCGTTGTCCCAGGCCGGGGTGCTGGCGCCGGTGCTCAGCGCGAGCGCGTACAGCTCGGGCGCGGTGTAGGTGACGGTCTCGTCCCAGGTCGCGGATCCGGCGGTGCGCATCAGCTGGGAGTCGGGCACGTGTGCGGCGATGCTCTGGGCGAGGGCGCGGGCGCGCTGCTGCTCGCCGTCCTCCGCTCCGGTCGGCCAGGTCTCTGCTCCGGAGGCGGCCAGGGCCTCGGTGGTGACGTGCATGCGGGCGGTGTGCTCGTAGGCGGCCGAGGCCAGGGTGCTGATGCTGGACTCGTGGATGCCGTCCTCTTCGAGGCGGAACTGGAAGGCGTGGGCGAGGTCGACGAGCGTGCGGCACCAGCGCGCGGCCTCGGGCCGTGTGCCGACCTGCTCGGCGGTCGCGTCCTGCCACAACGCGGCGGCCGCTTCGTCGGCGATCTCCTTGACGGCCTTCTCGCTGGCGTACTGGCGTCCGCTCCAAGTTCGGGTGAACTCCCCCAAGGCGGCGATGAGTTGGAGTGCGCCGGTGCGGGCGGCGGCCTGGTCGGGGTAGGGGTCCTCCGTGTCGCCCATGCCCTGCGGGTCCGCCAGGTGCCAGGCGGCCAGCGCGGCCGCGGGGACCGGCGCCCCGGGCGTCGGGGCATCGGGGGCCGTCGTGGCACTCAGGCGTGCGGTGACTTCGCGGACCAGGTAGGTGTGCAGGAATTCGGCGGCGGTGGTGGGCGCGTCGTCTTCGGCGAAGTACAGCTCAAGCAGGCCGGCGGGCAGGACGTCCTGATGGGCGGCGAGGTGTTCCTCGGTGAAGCGGCTGATCAGGTCCTCGCCGTCGTCGCCCAGGCCGCCGGTGACGCGCAGGCGCAGGTCGATGTCGCTGCTGGCCGCATCCGCGAGCGCGGCCACCTGCTCGGCCCACGGCTGCCACAGGCCGGGCAGTTCGGTGCCGGCGGCGGGCAGCGGGCTCAGGGCCGGTGCCGCATCGGCGGGGGCGGCGTCGAGCAGGGTGCGCCACATGGTGCCGAAGAGGCCGACGAAGTCGCCCATCGGACCGATGTCGCTGTGCAGGGCGCGCCGCAGGCGCGGTGACATGTCCTGTTCCCGCGCTTCGAGCCACGCCCACAGGGCGGGTGCCTGGGGGACCTCGGCGGTCGGGGAGGCGGTGTAGGTGATGGTGGCCATCACCTGCTGGTCGGTCGCGGCGAGTGCGGCGGCTTCTTGCTGCACCTGCGTGTCGGCTTCGTCGACGAAGGTCTGCATGATGGCGGCGTGCCGACTCGCGATGCTGCTCAGCGACGTCAGGAGGTCGCCGTGATCGCGGTGGCCCTCATCGGCTTGGACGTGCCAGACCTTCAGTGCGCGCTCGCTGATTTCGTGCAGCAGGGCGGGCAGCACCGGGGACAGGCTCTCGGTGATGTCGGCGTGCTGTTCGGTGACAAGGTTGATCAGCCGCAGCAGGGTGCGTTCGTCCGGCCGTTCCTCGGCGCGCAGTCCCCGCTCCGCGTCCGTCAGGCGCTGGGCGAGGCTGATGACGTAGGTGTGCCGGGCCGCGAACTCCACGGCTTCGGTGGGCGGCGGGTTGGCCGGTGCCAGCTCGGGCCGCGTCAGGTGCAGCACCCCGCTCTGGCGTGCCGCGTCGGCGGCGAGGCTGGGGGCGGAGCGCATGGTGGCCGCCCACCGGTTGCGCGTCTCCTCGATGGCGTCGGCAAGGCTCGCCCACCCGAGCATCCGGTCGGAGACCTTCCGGGATTCCACCCGGGCGAGGTCGCCGGCCCGTGCAATCAGGGCGTACCAGCCGTTGGGCGTGGCGCCGGGCTTCGGGTCATCCAGGAGGGCATGCAGGCGGATGACCGCGTGCCGCTCCACGTCGGCCAGTTGCTCGATGGGGCCCAGCTCCTGGGCCAAGTCGCGCCAGGTCTGCTGGAGGCCGGCAAGGGCGGCCGTGGCGTCTTGGGCCTGTGCGAACGGTGTGTGTCCGGCAGCCGCCGCGATCTCTCCGTGGCTGGGGGCGGGGATGCCTCGGGCGGCGGCCCGTGACACGTAGTTGTCCACCGAGCGCAGCACGGTGGTGAGCTCTTGGAGTGTCGGGTGCAGGGGGCGGGCGGTGTCACTGTCGGTCAGGCGCTGGTGGATCACCCGCAGCCATTGGCCGGCCACGGCGATGGCCAGCCAGTGCTCGGCGGGACCGCCGTTGCCGCCCGGCTCGGGCAGACCGAATTCGGCCTCTTCTACCGCGTCATGGGCGTCGTCGGCAGGCCACCGCACGAGCTCCTCGAGCAGGTCGGCGTGGACGGAGAGCCATTCGCGTATGTCGGAGAGCAGGATGTCGACGCTCTGCAGCGCCTGCGATCCAAGCGGGTAGGGCGTGGGGTGGAGGATCTCCACGTCCCACTCCCCCGGCTCCGGTTCGGTGACCGTGATCGCGATCTGCGGTGGTGCGGCTCCCGGCCGGCTTCCGGGCGGGAGGGTGGCGAAGGCAACGAGCGCGTCGCGCACCGGCTCATCGAGGGCCGCCAGGCCGGGCCAGGCGTCCGCCTGGTCCCGGAGCAGGGCCGCGGCCTGGGCGGGCGTGTGGTCCTGGACGGTGGCCGCGAACTGCTCGGCCTCCGGCTGCGGGAGGGCTTGCAGGGTGCCGATGCGGACGTTGCCCGGCGACCACAGCGCACCCGCCCCGTCGGCGGGCAGCAGCCTCAGCCCACTGTCCGGGCCGAGCCACTTCTCCAGCTCCCGGCCGCGGCAGACGAAGCGCTGCTCCCCCTTCTGCACGGCGAACAGGGCGGCGGGTTCGGGGATCAGGGCCGTACGCGCCGTCTGGGCGGTCTGGGCGGTGATGTGGGTGACGAGGGAGTCCAGCGTGTGGGTGTCGCCGAAGAACGCGGCGATCAGTTCCTGGTCCCCGGGCGCCCCGGGCTCGGCGAGCTGGTTGGCTACCTGGTCCTGGATCCAGTCGCGGACCTCGTTGAGGATGAGGCTGCCGGAGGGGTTGTTGCTGATCACGAGGCCGGTGATGCGCGGGTCGTCGGCGGCCGCGTCCAGGAGGGCCTCGACGACTGTGGCGTGCTGCTGCCACTGCGGCGGGATGGGCAGACGCCGGCCCGTGCGCGGCACAGCGGTGCCGGTGGCGGCCTCGTCCAGTGTCCTTGCCAGGCGGCCGAAGGCGCCGGTGAATCCGGTCGGGGTCGCATCCGCGGCCAGGGTGTGCCGTAGCAGCGGTGACATCGTGTCGGCGCGTTCGGCGAGCCAGGTGTTGAGGGCCGGGGCGAACGGCACGGGGGCGTGGTCGGTCAGCGCGGATGCGGGCGTGCCCAGGGCCTCAAGAAGCGTCTGGTCGGCGAGCGCGGCGCGCGTGAGTGTCTGCAACTCCTCGTCGAGGGAGCCCTCTTGCTCGATAAGGGTGCTGTGCAGGCGCCGCGCGTGCCCCATCGCCGCTTCGGCGAAGCCGGAGAAGTCCCGCTCCCGGTATGCGTGTTGTCCCTCGTCGTCGTGCTCGCGCATGACCTGGCGGGCCAGGTCGGCGGCGGTGGCCAGCAGGTGCGGCCAGAACGCGTGGATGTGCCCGTCGTCCCCGGTAAGGGGCCGCTGCTGGATCTCCGAGCACGCAGCGGCCAGGCGCCGCTCGGCGGCGGACTCCTTCTGCTTGCGGCACTGCTCGGCCGCGCGCTGGGCCCAGTCGGTCACGCTCTCGTGGGCCTGCCGCATCCGGGCGTCATCCACCACACCGTCGGAGGTGGTGAACGGCGCGGCCGGGGGCAGGTCGCGGTAGACGGCCTCCAACGGCTGCGGGTGCCCGGCCAGGGCGGTCTCTGCCAGGTCGGGGTTAGTCCACAGGGTCTGAGCAAGCCGGGCAATGTAAGTGGGCAGCGCACCTGTCACAGGAGGCTTGTCGAGCCCGATGGCGCGAGCGAGGCCGTCCATGGCCGTCAGGTGGGCGGCGGCTGTCTGCGGGGTGCAGGCGGCAGCAAGGAGCGCCCGGCTCAGCAACGCGGCTTGTTCGTCCCGTTCCCGGCCTTCGGCTCTGACCGACTGAGGGACATCCTGTTTGAGGGCGTCGAGGGCGTCTGTGATCTCCTCGGCGGTGGTGTAGGGCGGGTTACGCCGGGCAGAGCCATACACGCCGTCGCCGAGGTACTCGAGAAAGCTCTCGTCGAGTTCGGGCTGAGGCGTATGGCCGAGGCGGTCGACGTGCAGTTCGGCTCGGTGGGCCAGGTGACGCAGCCGGCCTGGCACCGTCGTCCCGAGCTCCCTGCGGCCGGCCAGGGCGAGCGTGGCGACCTGGGCGCGGGCGTAGGCCTGCAGCCCAGCGGCCCAGTCGTCACTGTCGAGGGTATGGGTCGCACTCCAGGCCGCGTTGAACTCGGCCAAGGCTTGCGCGAGTTCGGGGGCAGGGTCGGCGGGCAGTTCCTTGGGGATGTCGGAGTGAGCGAGCACCACCAGGGAGTTCAGCTCACCCACGGCGGAGGAGAGGGTGTCGAACTCCGAGCGGTAGGGCTCAGGCCGGTCTTCGACGATCGTCCACCGCGTCGTCGCCGGAGGGTACGCCCCCACGTGGGCGTCACGCGGCGCGTCCGGTGCGGCGTCGGCGTCTGGCTGGGGGGCCGGGGTGGGCGCGGGAACGGGAGCGGGGCTTCGGTTGTCCTGACGGTTTTGTGTGGCCCGCGCGCGGATCGTCCGCAGCTCGTCGCGCAGTTCGGTCAGGGCGGGCTTGGCCCGGCCGGAGAAGTCGACGCCCGGCCGCTCCTCGATCTCCTCGAGGATGGCGTCCGAAGCCTCCAGGGCCTCGCGCAGTTCGCGCATCTTCGGCCAGCCGGGCTGACGTAGGCGCTCGATCGCCGCTGCGTGCTGGTGGGACTCGGTGTGGGAGCCGCGGATGAACAGGTCGTCGCGAAGACCGGTAGCGGTCCACCTGCGCAGCGGCTCGTCCAGGCGGGCGAGGGCTTCGGCGATGTCGTCGTGCGTACGGAACGGGGGAGGCGGATCTGTCGGCTCCGCCTGCGTCACGTTGCTGCTCCCACCGACGGCTGCTGTGGGAGCGGCCGTGTCCGGGGTGGCCGTGTCGGCATTTGGCGTGCCCGGGCTCGACGGGGCGGTGGGCGGCTGTGCTGCACGTGCGGCGGTGGTCTTGGCGCGGAGTGTGTCGTCGTCGGCGCCGTCGCGCACGGCCTGGATCAGCTCGGTGTTCTGCTCGCTCCACGTGCGCACGAAGTCGTCGAACTGGGCGCGTGCGGCAGCCTCGATGGTGCGGGCAAGGTCGTCCTGCCCGTCCCGGTGGGCGAGGGTGGCCCGGTGACGGGCCAAAAAGGTCTGTGTCAGGTTCGCGAAGGTGTCCAGGGGCGGCCCCATGGTGGCGCGGTCGCCTCCGCGCAGGGTGCGCATCAGCCGTTCTGCCTGCTGCAGGCTCTGGGTCAGCGAGCTTTCGGTGTCGTGGGAGTCGCCGTCCTCCATGGCTGCGACCGCGGCGAAAAGGTGCTGGCGCAGTTGCGTGAAGGTGTGGGGGATGGCATCCCTTGCCCATGTGTCGCTGGCGGCGCGGCTCAAAGCGATCTCGGCGGCGTCGACCGCGACGAAAGCGTCCTGCCACTGCTTGTGAGTGGTGAACACAGGGACCGCCTGCGGCGCCCCGGCCTCCTCGGCGTCGGGCGCGGGGGCATCCTGTGCCTGCTGTTCTTCTGCGGAGAAGAGTTGCAACTCCTCGGTCGCGCCTTCTGCGGTCCTCGTTGGCCGCTCTGGCTGTTGGGAGGCGCTGGAGGACCGTTCTGGTGCTTCTGGGGCGGTCGCCGTCGACGCGTGCTGGCCGCCCCGGCCGATCGCCGCTTCGAGCTCGTTTCGCCCGTCGGCCAGGCCCAACCGGTCGCCGATGTGAGGTGCTCCCCAATCGATGGGACGGCCCCGGACGTCGCGGGCGTCTTCCAACTCGTTGGCGAACTCCAGTGCGTCGGCACTGGTTCGGTAGGCCGCCCGGTCGGTCATGATGGTGCCCGAGCCGACGTGGTACACATCCCACTTGCCTTTGCCCTCGCGGGTTATCAGGAAGTTTCCCAGGGCGGAGAGTTGCGAGTTGCGGGCCAGGTCCATGTTCCGGCGGGCCGAGTATGTGTCGATGCGGACCTGTGCCTTCTCGTGCTTGGTGGCGCCCTTCAAGGCGACACCGTTGTGGGTGCGCGGTGGCCGCTCCCAGCGCGGGTCGCGGACTCCGTTGCTCAGGTGGTTGCGGGCGGAGGCCACCGAGGTGAAGCGGTGCTCGGTGCGGGCAGGTCGGTTTGCCTGAGCGGGGCCCTCTGTTTTCTGAGGGGTGCGGGAGCCGGTGGCCTTCGTGGATTCGTTCGGCGTGTGGCTGAGGCCTGCGTCCCCTTCGGCGAGTGGGGCTGCGGGGGCCGACTGCGCCGAGGGATCGGGCGTCGCTTCCTGTGTCGGTAGCGCCGCGGCGGGTGCGTCTGCCGTGGACGTCTGCTCCTCGGTGGCGAGGCCTGCCTCTCCCGCAGGGGCCTGTGCTGCTTGCTCAGCAGTTTCCTGGCGAGTGGCGGCGGGGGCTTCGAGTGGTGCGGCCTCCACCTGGGAGTGCGCATCTTCTGCGGGTGCGTCCGGTGCCTGATCCTCATGGGGGGAGGCCGGTGTCGGCGACGTTGTGCCCCGCGGGGCGTGGGGGTTGAACGGGGGCAGCGTGACAGGGGACGGCCCTGCTACGGGAGCGGTGTCGGGTGCCTCCACGGCGGGGCTGCTCGACTCTGGAGTTCCGGGCTTGGTCTGCGTCGGGGTGGACCGTCGGGCGACGCCGAGGAATCGGGCGTCGTTGGAGACGGCTTCGAGGCGGGAGCCGTCACGGTAGCGGGCGGTGAGGTGGCGGCCTTCGCTGGTGACGGCGTGCAGGGCGGGGCTGTCCTCCATAAGGCGGCGCAGCAGGGTGTGGGCAGCGACGGGGTCGGCGCCCACGGTGTACTTGGCGGACAGCCCGAGGTCGTCGAGGCGGATGTACTCGCGGCCGTCCTCGGAGCCGGACTGGTCGGCGCGCGGCTCGGTGGACTCCTCCCACTGGGTCAGCGCCAGGGGGGTGTTGAGCGTGGCGGTCCAGCGCTGTTCGTGCAGGGTGGCCAGGCGGCCCAGCCGCTTCAGATCGGTGGCCATGGGGTTGGAGCGGCCCAGGGCCTTGGTGGCTTCCTCGATCGCGGTGCGCCACCAGTCGGGCGGCACGATCGCGGCCGCCGGGGCCAACGGTTCACCGTCCAGCCGCTTCTGGCGCAGACTGCGGCTCTCCTCGTGCAGTTGCTCGACGGCCCTGGCGAGTTTGCGGCCGCCCGGGCTGGTGGCGGCGTCGGGGTGGGTTTCGACGACGGCGCGCAGGGCTTCGGCCAGGAGCCGCTCGGCGATCAGCGTGCCGAGCCGGTCGGTGTAGTGGGGAAAGTCCTCCTGCTGGTCGTCCGCGTCCGGGCCGCCGTCGGCTGATGCGCCGCCGCCCCCGCCGCCCCCGCCGGAGCGGCTGCGCGAGCGGCCACCGCCGCCTCCTCCCCCGCCGGAGCGTGCCATGGCCGGTCCGTCCTCGGCGCCTGCGGTGGCGTAGCTGGGCACGGCCCCTCCGGGGCCGCTGCCCTGGACGGGGGCCTCGGTTTCCAGCTCTGCCATCAGGGCGGCGACCTTCGCCTTGGCCTCGATGAGGTTGTCGTCGTCGTGGTAGACGGTGCCGAGGTAGGACTGCGCGTTTTCGACCTCGCCGAGCGCGTGGGCGCGCTGCGTCTGGGCCTTGGCCAGGTCGTCTTCGAGGTGGGCGAGACGGTATTCGAGGGACTGGATGGTGCCGGAGACGGAGGTGGGGTCGGCGGTCAGTTTCTTGCGGTCGACGGTGACGTCCTCGCCGGCGCCGAAGTCGAGCTTGAGGTCGAGGAAGTCCAGGCGGGCGAAGACGGGCACCCCGCCCAGTTCGGCGATCTCCAGCGGCGGGTGGTTGCGCTGGCCGCGCATCTCGTCGATGGCGTCGATGAGCCGGTAGTGGAGGGCGGCCGCGGCGTCCTTGCGCTTGGTGTAGGTGCGCTTGGTGCCGTTGCTCCCGAGGACCGTCATGGAGAAGTCGGTGTCGCGGGTGGAGCGACGGGTGCCGGCCGTGGTGGTGTCGCCGACGATGGTGGTGAGCCAGGCGATACTGGCATCGAGCTGCTCGGCGCGCAGGGTCTCGGTGTCGATGGTGTGGCGCAGGCCGTACTGGGCAGCATTGTGGGCGTGCTTCTCGGCCTCCAGGCCGAGGATCTCGTTCTGGAGCCGTCCCACTTCCTGCAGGCGCGGGTCTCCGGCGCCGATGGCGACCGCTTCGAGCATGTACTCGTTGAGGTCCATCGAGATGTCGTCGATGGTGCGGTCGGTGAGCTTGCCGCTCATCAGCTGCTGGATGAACTTCGCCTTGCCCAGGACGAGTTGCCAAACGTAGGCGTCGAAGGAGTTCTCGGTGACGTAGTTGTAGACGTGGACCTCGCGCTGAAGGTCGTAGTTCAAGTTCTTCTGGCGTACGACGCGGCCGGTGCGCTGGTGCAGGTCGACGGGGCGCCACGGGCAGTCGAGGTGGTGCACGGCGATCGCGCGGCGCTGGACGTTGGTGCCGGTGCCCATGGTTTCCGTGCTGCCGATGAGGACGGAGATCTTGCCGTTGCGGGCGTCGCGGAAGAGGGCGGCCTTGTCCCGGTCACTCTGGGCTTCCTGCATGAAGCGGATGCCGTCCGTGGGCACACCGCGGGCGGCGAGCTCCATAAACAGGCCGTCGTAGACGGTCCACTTGCCCTGCTTGAGAGCTTCCTTGGAGGGGGTGCCCAGGTCGGCGAAAACGAGCTGGAGACTGCCGGGGAGCTCGTCGGGCGCCTCGTCCTTGGGGCCCTGGTAGATGTCGTCCTTGTGCTGGTGGTACAGGGCGGCGATCTTGTCGGCGGCGATCGAGATCTTCGTGATCTCGTCCGGGTCCAGGGCGTAGCCGACCAGGCGCGGGTCGAGGGCGGCCTGGCGCATCCAGGACGCCAGCTTGAGCATGTTGTCTTCGCTGGGTTCCACGGCGCGCGAGCGGATGTCGCGGGCTCGGACCTTGGCTATCTCGGCTATCTCGGCATGGACGCTGGTGGCCGGGCACTTGATCATCTGCGGGCCGCCGCCGAAGACGTCGGGGACGGGCAGTCCGAGGTCTTCGGCGGTCTTGACGTCGGTGGGCACCCACCAGGCCGTCAGAAGTTCGGGCATGTTGGTGAAGCGGGCGAAGCGGGACTTGGTCTGCAGGCCGCCCTCGGGGGCGATCTCGATGCTGGTGTCGATCTCGGCGTGGTTGGCGACCCAGTCGTCGAAGTTCTCCAGGCCTTCGGCGGCGAGGATGTCGGGGCGCAGCAGCTTCATCCACACGTACGCCTCGGCGATGGAGTTGACCACCGGCGTCGCGGAGGCTCCGGTGATCACGCGGGCGCCGTACTTCTCCCGCATGTATTCGAGCTTCATGTGCAGGTCGGTCGCGCGGATCGACCCGGCAATCGACAGCCCGGCGTTGTTGGACGGGTTGTACAGGTTTTTGAAATTGTGGATCTCGTCGACGAACAGGTAGTCGATGCCGAGCTGCTCCCAGCTCAGGCCCCCCTCGCGGATCGAGCGCATCCGCTGGCGCAGGGCCTGCTCGCGCACCAGCTTCTTGCCCTCGACCTCCTTGACGGTGTCGTCTTTGTCAGGGTCTTCGCCTTCGGCGATGAGCTTGGCGCGGCGGCGTTCCAGGTCGCGGTCGAACTCGGCGAGCTGGTTGGCTATGTAGTTCTCGTGCTCGGCCGCGGAGAGCGGGATCGCCTTCATGACGCCGTACGTCATGATGATCGCGTCCCAGTCGCCGGTGGCGGCCTTGGCAGCGAACCGCTTGCGCTTACGCCGGGTGGAGAGGTCCTTGGTGGAGGCGGTCAGCACCTTCGCACCGGGGTAGGCCTGCAGGAACTCCCTCGTCCACTGCTCCGCCATGTGATTCGGGACGACGATCGCGGGCTTGCGGGCGAGCCCGAGGCGGCGCAGCTCCATGGCGCCCATGGACATCTCGAGGGTCTTGCCGGCGCCGACCTCGTGGGCGAGCAGCGCGGAGGGCTCGTTCAGGATCCGGGAGACCGCGGCCTGCTGGTGCGGGCGGGGATCGAACGCGGTGGACAGCCCCGGGAAGGACAGCTTGGGAGCCTCGTCGTAGTTGCGCAGGACGAAGCTGTTGAAGCGGGTGTTGTAGAGGCTGGCGAGGGTTTCGGCCCGCTCCTCGTCCTTCCACAGCCAGTTGCGGAACTCCTCGTTGATCCTCTCGGCGTATTTGTTGGCGATGGTCGTCGCGGTCATAGCTTCGGCCCGGATCTGCGCCTTCTCCGCGGCGGTGGCCTCTTCGGGGAAGGAGGGGACGATGCGGATGGGCCGCTGGTTGAGCAGGGCGCGGATGATCTGGACCGCGTTCATCGCCTCGGTGCCCCACACCGCGGTCGTCATGACGTTCTGCTCGACGTTGCAGTCGAGCGTCCATGTCGATCCGGCGGCGCGCTCCACCTTGATCGACTCGTCGCGCAGCAGCCCGCGCAGGAACTCCTGCACGTAGGTGGCGTCCACCCACGGGGCACCGAGCTTCACGCGGATCTCGCCGGGCGGGACGTCCTCGGGCTGGACAGCGGTGAGGGCGTCGACGTTCGCGGCGAACCGCGCGTCGATGGCGGCGGCGTCCTGGGCCTGGGTGAGCTTGAGGCGGACGTTGCCCGACAGGTACTCGGCGGCCGGCACCAGCCCCTCGGTGTGGGGCTCCTCGTACACCACACCGATCAGCGCTGTCCGTGCGGCCTGCTCGTCGGCCAGGTCCAGCAGCCGGGCGACGACGTCGAGACGGATTTCCGCGTGCAGGTCGAGGCTGATCGCGGCGGCTTCCTCGGCGGTCTCCGCCCGCTCGGGCAGGGTGCGGGGGGCGGAGACGCGCTGGGTGAAGATCTCGGACTTGCGGGCGGTGCCGGTTTCCTCGTCGTAGTCCTCGAGCGCGTAGACCAGCGGGGCGTGCGGGTCATCCGCGAAGCCGCCCTGCGGCGGCGGTACCCGCGCCCAGACCTTGAGCTTCCCGGCCTCGCGCAACTCATCGCGGACCGCCTGCAGTTCAGCCAGGCTCTCGCGCAGGGCGGCCGGTGCCTTCGTCGCGTCCCAGCCGAGGAGGACCTGCAGGTCGGCGTCGGTGAGGACGCCGTCGCCGAGGTTCTCGATCGCGGCCTGCTGCTTGGACCCCAGCCTGCCCGATACCTCCAGGGCCGCGTCCATCAGCTGCTCGGACAGCTCCTCGGGCACGTCGTCCCAGGCGATCTTGCGGGTGCGCTCCTGCCGGGTGAAGCGGCTGACCGGCCCGAACGTCTCGACATACTCGTCGTAATGGGCGTTCAGGGTCGAGCGCAGGAAGGTCAGCCAGGCATCGTCGACGTCCGTGGAGGTCTCCGCGTCCAGCAGGGCCGAGACCGCGTCACGTATCTGCAGGAGCGCCTTGAGTTCGTCGCGCTGGGTCTTGGGGCACGGGTGGGGCTCGCTGTCCTCCAGCCGTGCCGACCAGAAGCTGCCGTCGGGCAGTTCGGTGATCCGGCCGTCGAACCGTTCGGCGTTCTCGCCGAACAGCTCGCGTGCGTCGGGGCCCTGGGCTTCTTCTTCGCGCCGTACGGGGTTCTCGGTCATCGCCAGACCGGCCTCGATGGCGGCCGCGATCTCGCGCTGCAGCTCCTTGTCCAGGCGCGCGGCGGTGTCGCCGCCGCGGGAGAGGACTTCCGAGCGGTGCTTGCCGCCCCGGGCCCGGCCGGGAACCAGGGTGCCGAGCACGTTGCGCGGATGCTTCTGGTAGTACTCGTTGACGTCCATCCGCTTGTCGTCTTCGGTCTTCACTTCTTCGGTCTTCGCGAAGACGACGCCTTGCTTCTTGTGCGAGGGCGCCTTGCGGCGGAACACCAAGAGGTCGGTCGCCACATCGGTGCCGGCGGCCGCGGCGTGCGCGCCGTTGGGCAGCCGGATCGCGCACACCAGGTCGGCGAGCTCGCCCATCTCGGCGCGGGCAGCCTTGCTGGACTTGTCGAGCGTGCCGGTCGAGGTGATGAACGCGGCCACTCCCCCGACCCGCACACCCTCCAGGGCCTTGATGATGAAATGATCATGCATTGGAAAATTGCCGGGATTGTGACGAGGGTCCGTCAGCCGGGCGGAGTGGAAGGGGACGTTGCCGATCGCCGCGTCGTACTCGCCGGTCTTGACCCGCGACTTCTCGAAGCCCTCATTGACGATCCGGGCCTGCGGATACAGGGCCTGGCTGATCGCCGCGGTCACCGGGTCGAGCTCGACACCGGTCATCTCGGCACCCTCGGGCGCCATCCCGATGAACGTGCCCACCCCGGAGCCCGGCTCCAGCACCCGGCCGCCCTTGAACCCGAGCGCCTGCAGCGCCCGCCAGATCACCTTCACGAACGCCGCATCCGTGTAGTGCGCGTTCAGCGTGGTCCGCTTCGCGGCCGCGTACTCCCTCTCGCTCAGCAGCTCCCGCAGCTCCGCATGCGCGGCCTCGTATTTCACCCGGCGGCTCTTGGTCCGCTCCCGCGAGGGGGCGAACAGATTCGGCAGCGCACCCCACGACGACCACCGAGCCAGGACCCGGCGCTCCTCGCCGGTCGCATCCCGGTTCTCGCCCTGGATCAGCCGGAGGACCCGCAGTGCGGCGAGGTTCGCCTCCAGACGGGCCATCGGCGCGGCCGGCGCAAGATCGTTCTGATCGTTGGGGCGGAACGCCCCCTGCTGGGCCGCCATTTACAGCAGCCCCTGACGGCCAAGGGCCTCATCCGAGAGCCCCGTCAGCTCCAGGAGCCGGGCCGGAGCACCGGCGCGGAGGCGGACACGCTCCGCGGCGCTGAAGTCTCCCGGCCTACTGCGGCCGGCCAGCAGGTCGTGCAGGTGGCTCTCACGCCACTGCTCCTCGGCAAGCTCGCCCTCAGTGAGGTGAGGGTCGTCGGCAAGGTCAACGTCGTCATCGGCAGGCAGAAGCACGAGCTCGCGCAGAACCTCGGCCTCGGCCTCATGGCGTATCTGCTGCAGCCGGCTGGCCCGCTCAAGGTAGGTCTCCCCCGCCACAGCGGGCGCGGTCAGGCGCTCGGCCGTGCAACGAACCCGCACCTCGTCCTGGACATCAGTGCCCAGCTCGGCGAAAAAGGCCTCGGGGTCATCAATCTCCGCGATGCGCCCCGGCCGGAACTCCTGCCAGTGCCGCTGCGCGAGCCGCCCGTACTGATTCACGTCCACCACTCCCCACGTCCGGTGGGCAGCGCAGAACGATCAAGGATTTGGAGAGGCTCCTCCTACGCCACCAGCAACTGATGGTTGGTGGGCGAGCAGCCAGAAAGTGGGTCTGAGCTGCTTAGTTCCGCTGGACGGGACCGATGAGGGAAGGACCTTTGCTCGCGGTCCGCAGCACGGAACGGCAGGCCTGAAGAGGCTGCAGCGATCTAGCAAGGAATGCAGGGGTGTTGATGATTCAACGCGTCTCTTGCATAGTGAACTGCGGACCGTACATCCCAGGGGCGCTGCCCCTGGACCCCGCCAGGGGCAAGCGGCCCCTGGACCCGCGTAGCGGGGGCCAGCCCCCGACCCCGACAGGGGGCGCCGCCCCCTGCACCCCCTACTGGGGGCCTGCTCGCCCCCCAGACCCCCAGCGCCAGGCCCTTGGCGGCCTGGACCAGCCCACCCCACGCGCCCTGCGCCAGCTCCTAACGTCGCTGACGCACCACTCGGGCGCTGAGCGCCCTCCCTGGGCACGTGGGCCTGCTGACTTAGGTACTTGCTGCTGAAGATGAGCAGGAACTGAGCTGAGCTGGTGCCTACGTGCTGACCATCCCGAATCGCTGAGTGAACTGCCGTGGCGAGTGGGTTGGTGCAGGTGTGTGAAGGGCGTTACTCGGAGAGTCCAGCTTGAAGAAGGTCGCTGCCGTCTGTCACTGGGTGGATGAAGACGGTTGCTGCTGACGGGAGTTGGTGGAAACAAAAGGTGGACGTCGGAGATTCACAGGCGGATGTCTGGACCGCGCGGGTTGTTCGTTGACTTCCATGCTGCTGTGAGGTATCAGGCGCGCGCGCACGATATAAGATTTGGGGCGCTACATCGTTGCAGGTCAGAGCCTTATTACTCGCGAGTAAGGTACGTCAGAGGCAACGTTGGGGCAGGTTGAAGTTGCCTCCGAGGTGCCCTCGTTGAAGGTTTTGCAACATATAGTTGCAGCATTGGCGGCTGGTGACGTCGAGGCGGTGGTGACGTCGAGAGCCAGCCTTAAATCGAGTACGTGTGCTACTGCGATTCGGGCAAGATCTGGAAGGCCGCGCGAAGGTACCTCAGGGGCTACCTTCGACACGCGCGATGCCACTATGCATGGCGTCTTTGCCACATATAGTTGCGCTGAGTAGGGTGCTAATCGTCTGGTATCGATCATGAGGAGCACATGCACCCATGTCAGCACTCCCCTCCGAGGACCCTCAGCGGCAGCGGGCTCCCGATCGCGAGGCAGAGCCAAAGCCGAGGCGCAACGCGCCCGCCCCCAGTCCGTACCGCAGAGCCCGTGCAGTGCCACGCACCAAGCCGGCGACAGTCGTCAAGCTGCCTGAAGGCCACCGTGCGATCGTCGAGAAGAACCCAACCAGTGTGGGATTCCTGGGCGGCGCCTTCAGCATGGACAGCCTCGAGTTCTTGAAGTGGATGGCCGTCTACTTCCACGACGACATTGCATGCCTTCGGTCCTTGCTCTACCTAATGGGGAGCCAGGAGCCGGGCGGAACGATCAGGGCGACACAGAAGCAGATCGCCCATGACCTGAAGCTCAACCGTGTCCATGTCAACAGGGCCATCGGCCGCCTTTTCGGGCTGGGCCTGGTCCACATGGTTCAGCGTGGCCTGTACCAACTGAATCCGCAGGTCGTACTCCGGGGTGGGACGATTGAGGTGGATGAGCCTGGGCGATCATCGACCAGGAAGCCTGCGACACGGAAAGTCGATCAACTCGAGCTCATTGAGGAATTGGCTGAAGATCCGGCTGTCCCTGAGGAGTTCAGACAGCTCATGCTTCCCAACAGGGCACCCAAGAAGCCCAGAGCGTCGGAGGGATAGATGACAGCACCACAACCTGCCGAGGAGCACGCTCCGGAGCTGTGGACGTCGCCCAGCGCTTTTGCCTATGTTCCCAGTGTTCCCGGGCCTGCGCTGCGCGTGATGCTGTTCCTGCTGGGGGTTCAGGAGCCTGGCGGTCGCATCGTCATCACACAAGAGGACATCGCGTCAGCCCTGGGCATGAAGCGCTCAGCGGTCGGTCTGAGTCTCCAGCACCTGCAGTTCGCTCGGATCGTGTGGAAGGAGCGGCAGGGCGTCTACCAGCTGAATCCGCAGGTGGCTGGCTTCACCACGCCAGCCGAAGCGGGTGTAGCCATCAGGCAGATGGATGAGGCGTTCTACCTGGACGTCGAAGACTTCGAGGAGCGCTATCAGGCCGCAGTCGAGGAGCATCAGGAAGCCCTGAAGCGGAAGGCCGCGATGCGGAAGATGCCTGCCATGCCGCCTACAGACTTGGCAGCTCATCGCCAGCGGCGCAGCCGTCAAGGGCGCAGAGCGCAGACGGCCTCAGCCGAGTAGGGCCAACGACAGGCAAGCACCAGGGGCCCTCGCGATCGCGAGGGCCCCTGGTGTGTCTGGTATCGATCAGAGTGTAGCCACCGACCACGGGAGTGGCTAGTCGATCAACGGCACGGGGCACAAATCTGCCCAACCCCGTCCACGTCGTAGACGCAGGTGCGGGCCTAGTCGACGGGAATGAGCCCCTCGATCTGCAACGACAGGAGGCCCTGTCGGGCGACCTCGCGGCTAATCCCGACGTACGAGACGGCGAGATCCGACGGTACCTGGAACTCGGAGTCTCCTGCGATCTGCGGCCGAAGCCGCCTGGCGGCCCAGGCGGACCGCACCACTCCCCCACGCCCATGCCTCCCGAGCCATCGGCCGGAGCACATTGCTCCTGTGCGCTCCGCCCCCTCAAGAGCCACGCACGGCGGACCTGCGGGATTCCTGATGCCGCGCACCCAAGTCCCCGTGGGGGCTCGCGATGCGGTGGAGGTTTCCCGTGGAGACCTGCTGGTCCTGACGGCCCGATTCTGCGCGCCGCAGCCTCCCGACCGTCAGAGGTACCCCCAGAGAGGCCGCAGGCGGCTCTCTAAACGCCTTTCTCGCGCTGGTAGGGGAATTCCTCCACCCAGTCTGAGATAGCGCCTCCAGCAAGAAAGGTGCAGGTCAGAGGGCATGGGAAAAGCGCTTTCAGGGGGTGCATTTCGGATATTTTTGACCCTGGTGAGGGCCCCGCGGTCTGACCACCCGCGGGCTCTATCTTCGTCGAGGAGCGGCTTGTCGGCCGTCGGCGGGTCCCCCATATAGCCGTCTACTATCGGTGGGCGTGCGTAGCCAACAGGCACGCCCCACAGCCGTTTCGGTCGCGTCTTCGCGGCGACCCAAGTTGTCGGCATGGAGCTCAGGAAGCGAAGCCTGTTGGTCGCCGGCTTCAACTCTCCCGACAGACGGTGTTCGGCCGACAGGTCCCTCATAGCAGCGGGGTACGCTCGGCTCGGCCGTCCCACCTGGCCCCGATCGGCATGGAGATGGCATCCCCCGGCAGGCGGATGTAAGGGCCGGGTAGTCAGACTTCTGCAGCGCGGCGGGCCCGGAGCGCAACGCCGGCTCCGCCCTCCCCCTCGCCGCTTGGGCGCAGACCGCGGCCCGTGCACCCGTCCTGTCGAGACGGATTCCCGGTCTGGCTCACTTCCTCGTGACGGTCGCGATCGCATACCCCGCCTGGCGGCGATGGAACGAGTCGATCCCACATCGCATATTCGACCTCCTGAGGAGCGACGCCCTTCAAGCCACCCTCAGGGAAGTCAGGGGGAGCAGCGGAGAGGGGTCGGCCCGATAGCGCCGTCAGTCGCGACCGTGGCGAGGCAGACCCGCCGATGCTGGAGCCGGACGGATCGCTCGACTCCCAGTACTCGGGCCTCAATGCGGCCTCGCGTCATACGAGGAGCCGAAGCTGAGGTCTCCGAACAGCCTGGTCAGTACGTGGTGCCAGGGCCGTGCACCAACATGCTTTCGTGTCCCTGGTGAGGAGGACCTTCACGCCGGTGTTTCCGCTCTTACTGGAGCCGCGGGGGGAGGCAATTCGACGCCACGCCTCCACGGCCTTAGATCCCGTGCCAAGAGGACCAGGTTGTGGAGCGCTAGCCCCACTCGACGCATCTGTGGGTTGGGATTGGGGTTCATACTCCCCCCATTCCACTCCTCCCGGGAAGGTGAACCTGCTCACGGCTTCAGCTTGTATCAGCTGCTCGGGCGGATCCCCTTCATCAGTTGGGTGAGGTAGGGCCGCAGACGATCGCATTGATCAAGCTCTCAGCATCGTGAGGGCAGGCCCCTGGTTGGGTTGCGCTCATACAGACTCTCCGGCGCTGCGGATGACCGATGCCCGAGTGGATGTGAACGTGGCGAAACGCATATGTGGTCGGTGGAAGGCCAATAGAAGCCGACGCCTTCCGCGCTCCGAAGGGCCTTGCAGCTGCCCTACGAGCATTGCCGTTCTGCTGGGTACTTAACTGAGCCCCTATACGCCCGCCTGAGGGCCTATCTCACCCCTCCCAGGGGGATCACCCCGGGACGTCGCCAGTAGGCCGCCTGAGCGCATTTCCGCAGGTCAGGAGGGGTTTTCCGTCCGCGATAAATGCATGGAAAACGGGCAATTCGAGGTGCGGTCGGAAGCCTGTCGCACACAGCATTTGCTTGGCTTCAGGTGATTAGACAGGGAATCAACACCTGGTTTCTGCTTCACGCTTACACACGGTTGACACACTCATGGGAGGCGGGTTGAGCAATGTAATTGACACTGCCGGATTTACAGGTCGCTTAGACCTGTGGCAACACTCCTGCCCTGCAGTTGCTCAACTATTCAGTTCTCACGTGGATGTTGGGCCATGAGGAAAAGCGTGGAGTGGCAGATTGGTACCCCTCCTTTTTAATGTGCGGTATCCAGACAAGCGAAACACGCATAGCTCTATTGAGGGAGACTCATGCGCTACCACCGATTGAAATCCACGATGTGCCCCTTTATGTACCTACGTTACTCACGACTTGAGGAGAGTAGGTTTTATCTGAGTGCCAAGCGCAGGATTTGCTAGTTGTCTGAGCGAAGTGATTCCCATGGATAGAGCATGACTGCATGATGTGTCTAGAAATAGTCGTTGTAACTACCTTGCATCACCCGTTCTTCTCTGCCTTTGTTAGAGTAGATATAATCCGTGTTATGCAGGGCGGGGTAAATTGAGCGAGAACTAATTGAGAGACGCCGTTATAGACAAACTGACCCCCTGCTGGGTTCACCGCTCTGATCCCCTGGTTGCGAACGGGGGAGTCGCATCAGTGTCATGCGGTATTGAGAGCGTCAGTTACCCACTGGCTGGACACATGGATAGCCAGGGAAGGGAATAGGTGTGTTCTACCCCAGTGTGTCACTCTGAGTGATCCATGCGTACTCGCAAGGGGGTAACTCTGAGGGGTCAGCCAAGTCTCTGACCAGCTCGCAATGGCGGTGAAAATAGCTGCTCTGAAGGAAGGCATGCAGGACGTTGTGCAGGAAGTTGTGAAGGTCGTTTCCGCAGGTCAAGTCTCGGATGTTCAGCTGAAACTCATCCCCTTTGTTGGCGACTCTGTATCTCATCTTGTTGAAACGTCCCTGGATGCACCGGTTGACTCGGCAGTTGAGTCTAGGTAACTCTCGGTGATGGCGACAGGCGGTAGGGCCCTGGTCTACTCAGCTGACGACATCGGGGGGCTCTACAGAGCGGTCTCGTGGTTGAGATCGGTCTTGTCAGCGTGTTGTGGCCACTTCGATGTGATCATCGTGGTTCAATGCCTCCTGCGTGCCATCGCTAGGCCCTGGCTGTCCCAGGGGTAGCTGGCTCGAAGCGTGGAGCGGGACCGCTCCAGACCTGAGCGGAGGATGACGAGTTGAGCCTGACCTTGCCGCAGAGCATCGTGCTGACCGAGTACGACAAGGACTATCCAGTCGAGGTGCCGTGGCTCGACTTGTGGCACGTCTACGTCGTGGCTAACGACAAGGGCGGGGCCGGCAAGACCTCGACCGTGGCGAACCTCGCCCTCATGATCCTCAAGAAGCTGCGCCGCGGAGATCCGAGTAAGGGCATCCCTGGTGACCCGGAGGCTCGGGTCCTCGTCATCGACCTCAACGCTCAGGGCAACCTGACGGTGCACGAGTTCGGTGCCAGCGAAGAGCAGAACGACCACGGCAAGGGTCTCTACGATGCCCTCCACGCCGGCTCGCCGCTCAAGCCGATCACCGTGCGCCCTGGCCTGGACCTGGTCCCGGGCGGAGGCGAGTGGCTGAAGGATGACGTGGCGACGCTGTACCGCCGTCTTCGGGACAAGTACGACGCGAATGCGGATCTCCGCCTCCTCCAGTGCTTGCTGCCGATTGCTGGCGACTACGACTTCATCCTGATCGACACTCCGCCGGAGAACCCTCCGCTGCAACGCCTGGCCATGGGGGCTGGTCGATGGATCATCACGCCCGCCAAGACGGACAACGGCTCTCTCGACGGCGTGAAGGAAATGAGTGAGCAGTTCAAGAGGGTGCGGAAGGTCAACCCGCTCCTCACCCTCCTCGGGGTCGTGCTGTTCGCTACTGGGCGGAAGTCCACGCAGATTCACCAGAAGGCGGAGAAGCGGCTGCGGGAGATCCTGAAGGCGCGGTACTTCAAGTTCGGAACCAACATTGGCCACAGCGAGGCGGTCGCCCAGGAATCGCGCGACGTCGACGGTGAGCCCTTGGTCGCGCTCTTCGAGCGTGCAGAAGGAGGCGACACCAGTCTTCCGGAGACCGTGCGGGCAGTGCACGAGGACTATCGCAAGCTCACCGATGAAGTGATCGCCCGGTCCGCTGAGATCAAGAAGCAGATTGAGGAGTCCTGACGATGTCGACTGAGACCGAGCCGACAACCACGAACACGGACGGGGACGACGACCTCTTCCCTCAGGCCTCCATGTCATCACTCGCCGGGATGAGCGGGCGCCGGAAGAATCCTGCGGCGAGCGCTTCGCCTGCTGCGCGTGCTCCCGAGCGTGAAGAGCCGGCCGAGGACACCGCGGACCAGGCGGGCTATGGAGGACAGCCCCTGGATGACGAAGAGCAAGCCCCAACACGTCGTCGGCGTCCCCAGCAGCGTGCCCCGCGTGCCAGGCAGCCTCGGCCGGACAGCGATGAGTCGACCGATGTACCGGTAAGTTTCCAGGTCTCGGAAGGTGTGCGTCGGCGCCTCGACAAGGCCCAGTCGCAGGCTCTGACGAGCAGCCGGACCCGCAAGGGGCACCTGGAGTTCATCCTGGAGGCACTGGACGCGGGCGCCGAGGAGGGCTGGGAAGCCGTCGTCAAGGCATCGGTTCCCGAGAGGAAGGCCTCCCGATTCGGTGGCGTGCGGCCGCTGAAGGATCGTGACTACGCCGGAACGGGATCGGAGAGCCTGTACGTGCGAATGGAGCCAGAGATGGTGGCCGAGCTCGACAGTGCTCTTGAAGAGGCGAAGGTTCCTGATCGAAACAAGCTCGTTGCCATGTGCTTGAACCGGTACCTGCCTGGGCGGAAGGAACGGCCCACGGGCAGCGGCAGCTGACTCTCTCGCCCTCACACCCTTCGGCGGCTCATCCTTTTTGCGAGGGATGGGTCGCCGGACGTGTTGATGAGATGAGGAGAGCCAGCACTACGTGAGTCCATGAGTGCCGAGAGGCCATCGTGGACTCACGCTGCATCCCAGACCCAACAGCCGTCAGTCGCCACGTACAGACCCACGATGACCTCGCCCGTGGTGGGGTCGATGGCGCAGCCGTCGGCGCGCAGGTACTGCGGCTGGGCCGCGGCCGGGTGGGGGAGGGGGGTCTGCTGGGCGGCGCGGCGGTGCTCAGCGAGGCGGACTTGTTCGTGGCGCCAGTGGATCCGCTGGGCCTCGTGGTGCCGGCGTCGCCGTTCTGCCGCACCGGCGGTGCCCAGGCGCTCGGCGGTCTCGGTCCAGCTGGCGACGGGGTCGGCGCAGTCCTGGGTCGGCGTGCCGATGCCTTCCAGGGCGGTGGGGGAGAGGTGGTAGAGCTCTCCTTCGTGGTGGATGAGGCCGAGGTCCTTGAGTTTTCCGAGCTGCCGGTAGGCGGTCGGACGGGAGATGGAGGCGCTGGCCCGGAGTTCGGTGAGGCTCTGCCCGTCTCGTTCGGCGAGGGCTGACAGGACGGCGAGTCCGCTGCCTCCGAGGCAGTGGTGTGCGAAGGCGTCGAGGTGCATCAGCTGGCCGGCCGTCCGGGAGTCGATGTCGGCGCCGGTGTCGGGCTGTCTCACGACTGGGCCACTCATGGCCCCCCCAGCCTCCGGCCCTTTGGGGGTGGACCAGTGGTGAGACGTGGTGGAAGGCAGGCGGGAGAGGAGCATCCAGCGGGCGCCTTCGGTGGGGGAGCCGTTGTCGAGCTGGCGCAGCATCTTGTTGTGGAGGAGGCGCTGGTTGGAGTTGTGGGCGGTGGTGCGGCTGCAGCCCATCCGTTCGGCGAGGTCGCGTTCGGAGACGGTGTGGTCCCAGCTTCCGGCCCGGGCACAGATCTCCATGCGTGCAATGAGGTTGCGCAGGTCGGTCTTGCCCGCGATGCCCTTCCAGGGGGTGCACTCGATGCGTGAGCGGAAGGCCGCGAGCGCGGCGTGGAAGTCCTGGCGGGTACTGATGGGGTCGGTGGACTGGACGTACTGCTGTGCGCCGTCCCAAGCTCTTTGGAGCCATGCGGCGGCCTTGTCGTAGCCGCGGCGGTGGTGGAGGGTGCGGGCGTGCTGCCCGGCCTTGTACGGGCCGTCGAGCATGACTTGGAGGAAGGCGGCGCGGTTCCATCCCACGCGGACAGCGTCGGCGGCCACGGCTCGGGTCATAGCCCAGGCGTGGTCGGATGCGGCGGTGTTCTTCCCGCCGCGCTGGAGGTTGCCTGTCGCGTACGCGGCGTCCTGGTCGCCGAGGACGAGGAGCTTGTGCATGCGGGCGGACAGGGGCGGGAGCGGGGCGAGGAGCCCGGTCCTCTGCAGCGGTCGTCCCCCGAAGTGGGCATCGAGGCCCGAGGAGCTCGCCTTGGCTGGCCGGAGCGACGAGTGCACGGACTGCGACGCGGGCAAGGCGGGGGAGTGGCGGGTCGAGGGGAGAGGCCGTGCTCCGGCCGCGGGGAGGGTCGCTATCGCACTGGCCATGATCACAGCACCCCCGCCGAGATCCACGAGCGAGCGGTGGAGAACGCCCGCGGGTGGGGGCACAGCGCCGCGGCTCCGGTCTTGGTGCGGCACTGGGAAGGGTGGGGGAGGAGGCCCGGATGGAGGGCATAACGGGATGATTGGGGCAGGGGTGGGTGACAAGCGGCAGCTATCTGCTGCATCATGAACGCGATCCGTTCCCGGTGTCGTGGAACGTCGAGGCCCCCTGGCAGGGGCGTGAGCTCCGGAGTGGGAGTGATTTCGCCCGGCTCCTTCGGCAAGGAGAAGCCGGGACTCGCTCGACTGGCAGGTCGGGCGATGTCGAAGGGCCGGCGGCTGATGGGGTGGTGGCACACCGCATCGAGCACGAGGCCGGGCCCGGTGTGTACTGGCAGACAGCACCGGGGCCGCGGGGCGCTAGGTCATCGGATGCTCCCTGCGCAGTTGTCTGCCGTTCCTGACTGACACGTCGTCCTCCTTGGCTGGGCGTGGCCTTCGCCGAGGCCAACGTGCGTATGCGCCCGGCAGCGTGGACCGCTGTGCGGGCGTCGGAGGGGCCGCTGCGTGGCTCGTGAAGGGCAGGCGGCCCGGGTCTGGGTCACGCGGCCTGGGCGGCCGCGAAGCGGTGGTGGGCGATGACGACGCTGGACTCGATGGCCGCCTGTACGGCGTTGCGCATCAGTCGCCCGTAGGCGACCAAGGGGTCGCCCTGCGCGTGATCGGGGGCGAGGATGCTGACGGCGGCGACCACGCGCGGCTCGGCACCGGGGATGGCCGGGGCGCCGGGCAGGCGGCGGACCGGGACGGAGACCAGGATCCAGCCGGGCAGCGGCGACTCGGTGAGCGCGACCTGGGCGGACCGGATCTGACGCAGGTCCTCGCGCAGCGGAGCGTCATGGCCGGCGAGGTTGGCGAGCATGACCAGGCCCGGCGCGTCGGAGTCGAGGGGGGCCCGGCGGAGTCGGTCCACGGCCCCAGGGGTGAAGGCCAGTTTGCGGCGGAGGCGCACGTCGTGGGCCCCGGCGGCGGCAATGCACAGGCGCTCGCCGGTGACGGGGGAGTAGGTGTGCAGCAGCACGGCCTGCTGGGTGCGGTTGTGAATGCCTTCGAGGAGGAGGGCGGCGTCCAGCAGGGGAGTGGTGCTGGGGTGCACGAGCTCCGGTGTATCGGTCGGAGCGGCCGTGGTGGGGCGGAGCTCCCAGTACCCGAAGCGCGGCCGGTAGCAGACCTTGGCCTTGAAGAGCTGGAGCAGCCGCCGCCTGACTTCGTCTTCGTCCATGGTCGTGCGCGCGGTGATGTCGCGGGACTTGTGCGGACCCGGGCCGAGCTGGAGCAGGGCATGGAGCACTGCGTTCGTGCGGTCGCGCTCCCTGCGCTGATGCGAACTACGCGAGCCGATGTCCATAATTCCTCCCCGTTGCGCCAAATCAGCACGTCAGCCGGGGCAGTTGGTGCTGTTGGTCTGCCCACAAGATCTCTATCTGGGTGCACGTGGGGCTGACCAGGAACACCCCCTTCCGGAAGACCCTCTTCCTGTGACGGAAGGTGATCAGCAGCTGTGAGATTGCGGCGTAAAGAACGGGTATCAGTCCATTCGCCGCTGTTGCTGTGAGTCAGATGTGTGGAAACTTTCACGTTCCTGACGGAGTGAAATGTCGATAGATAGTCGTCGTTCGCCGCGTGCCTTCTACGACCAAAGAGGAGATGCGTGCCCGACAGATCCGGCATTCGTCTCAAAGTGGAACGCCACTGGTGTAGGCCTTGCCGGTGTGGTCCCTCCGTCGCGCAGGCTCCTGTGCCCCGGAAGTCCAGGCAATTCCCGCTGTTTCACGATCATTTGTGCAGTAATAGCGGAAACGCCCGGATGTGTGCGCAGTGTCAGGGGCGTGCGCCCGCGCTGAGGGCGATCGGCGGGATCGTCACGCCCTCGAGTTGGCCGGGGCCCACCTCATCGACGATGGCGGCTGCGGCCCGGTAGACGGTGCGGCACAGCGCTCGGCCGGGAGGATACGCCGGCTTCACCAACGGCCTTTTCGAGCCGCCAATCCATCAGCTCCGACAGCTCGAGCCCGGACAGCGCCACGCGCACGAGCCCGGTGCCGGCCGGTTGCTGCATGCCCTCGGCGAAGTGCACGGTGCCGTACCGGCGGGCACATCGGATGAGCATCGCCGACCACACAGACGGCGCACACACCAGCTCGATCCGCGCGATGCCCGCGGCGACGTTCAGCCTGCGGCGCCGTCGCACCCACTCCATACCGTGACTCCGGTTTCGGATTTCGGACCTTGGCAGCCGCCGACATGCGCGGCACCGCCCCGCCCACCCACCCACTCACGCGCCCAGCGGCCGCGATGGCCGCCCGGCCTGTCTGGTGGCAGCGGGCGGGATCCGATTTCAACTGGTGTTCCTCCTGGCGGGAAGAAGCGTGCTGGCACGCCGATCACCTGTGGTTCCTCGGGCACGCTGGCTCTGACCGCACCGAACCAACCGCCGAGAAGGGGAGACGTCGCAGCAGGCGGGCGTGAGCGAGCAGCCGCGGTCAAGGGGGCCGACCAGAGCGCCGGAACCGCAGCGCCGCTCACCTCCTGGTCCCGCATCAGATCCAGGCTCGACGCCGCGAACAGCACCGCCCACCCGGTGGTTGCTCAGATCAGGAGGAAGCATGCACAGCCAGCCAGCAGGGGGAGACGCGGGCTGGGCTCCGAGCGCACAGAGCCAGCCGACCAGCGGCGACGACGCCGCACCCGACCATGGGCCCTTCGCCGTCACCTACACGGGCCCGGCCTGGTACGGCCAGGCCGCCCCCCAGCCCGTTCCCGCCCCCGCGCCGCCGGCGCCGAAACCGACCGCTCCCCAGCCGCAGCAGGCCCCCGTGCCCGCGGCGCCCGCGCCCTGGCCCAGCCAGCCCGTCCACCACGCGGCGCACCCGGAGCCGGTGCAGACCATGCAGCCCCCGTCCGCGAACTACGCAGCTCAGCCTCCGGCGGCCGCGTACCCGCAGCAAGGGCCGCCGCCCGCGCAGGCCGGGTACGGATACCCGCCAGCCGTCACCCACCCCACCCCCGCCGCTCCCGCGTTCTCGGCCAGCGGCCCCGCGCCAGCAGCCGCCGCCTGGCCGCCGCAGCACACCGCGTCCGCCGCCATGCCCACCGCCGCACCGGCGGCCCCCGCGGCCCCGTATGTACCGACGCACCAGGCGCCTCCCGGCCCGGCGCAGGCACCACTGGGGCACAGCGCCGCGACCGAGCTGTCCTCCGAACGGCTCCTGCGCGGGGCCCCGCCCAAGCCACGCAGCGCCCGCCCCGGAACCCGCCCCTCACGCTTCCGGATCGGCGGTGCGCGCGAGGACGCCGAGATGCAGCGCAAGCTGGAGGTCATCCGCACACCGGTCCACTCCTGCTACCGGATCGCCGTGATCAGCCTCAAGGGCGGCGTCGGCAAGACCACCGTCACCACAGCGCTCGGCTCCACGCTCGCCAGCGAGCGCCAGGACAAGGTCCTGGCCATCGACGCCAACCCGGACGCCGGAACCCTCGGACGGCGGGTGCGGCGCGAGACCGGAGCGACCATCCGCGACCTGGTGCAGGCGATCCCCGCCCTGAACACCTACATAGACATCCGCGCGTTCACCTCGCAGGCCCCCTCGGGCCTCGAGATCCTCGCAAACGACGTCGACCCCGCCATCTCCACCACCTTCAACGACGACGACTACCGCCGCGCCATCGACGTGCTGGGCCGCCAGTACCCGATCATCCTCACCGATTCCGGCACCGGCCTGCTCTACAGCGCGATGCGCGGAGTCCTCGACCTGGCCGACCAGCTGCTCGTCGTCGCGACCCCGTCGGTGGACGGCGCCTCCAGCGCCAGCACCACCCTGGACTGGCTCAACGCACACGGCTACACCGACCTGGTCAGCAGGGGCCTGACGGTAGTCTCCGGCGTGCGAGAGAAGGGCCGGATGATCAAGGTGGACGACATCGTCGCCCACTTCTCCGCCCGGTGCCGCGGCGTCATCTCGGTCCCCTTCGACGAGCACCTGGCGGCCGGTGCCGAAGTGGACTTGGACCTGATGCGGCCCAAGACCCGCGAGGCGTATCTGGACCTGTGCACCCTCGTCGCCGAGGGCTTCATCACCCGCAGGGCCAACCCGCACGCCGCTACTCCCGCCATCCCGGCGGCCTACCCCTTCTCGCCCCAACCGGCTGAGCAGCACGGCTACGGCGTGCCGCTCGGGTATCCGCAGACCAGCCCCTTCCCGCCGCAGCCGCACTGACCACCCGGGCGCGCGAGCAAGGGCGACGCGAAAGGCGCCGGGAGCAGCCAAGTCCGCCTCGGGGGAGAGGGGTTCATCCCGTCTCCCGCCGTGCGGGAAAGCTGGATGAGCCGGACGCCAGGGAGCTCCGTACGGCCGCCGGCTGCTTGGTTCGGCCAGCTCGTCGGCGGCTGGCCCCGGCCTGGACGAGCACGATGGTATGGAGGTATTCGTGCAACTGACCGGTTCTACGCTGCTGGCTGCGGCGGGTGGTTCTCACCCCCGAGTCGGCGGGGGTGGCAGCGCAGACATCCCGGGCGGCGAGGCTTCCCCTTACGTCCGTTGCCCTCGATACGTTCTGCCTCCGCGTCGCGGCAGCTGGGTGGGCGTGTCGTCAGGTGTCGCGATCGTCTCGGCGGCTAGATGGAGTTCCGCCCTCACCGTCGCGGACGACAGGTCCAGGCGCAGAGCCTTGCCGCACTTTGTCAGCCAGTCGGTGAGCGTGCTCCGGCTCAGGTTCAACTCGGAGGCAGCGGGAGCGGTGCGGCCACGGTGCTGGAGCCAGCATCGAAGGGCGATGCGCTGGGGCTTGTCCAGGGGTTTGAGACGTGCCGAGGCCCAGCGATGGGCTTGGTCGGGGCTGAGGAGATCGGTGGGCAGTGGCGGATCGGGGACGAGGCGCGCGGATGAGCAGATCTGCACCGGCGTGGCCGGTGCGCGCACGGCCAGCAGGAGTTGCGCCTGCACGGTGGGGTGGTCCAGTTCGGTGGCGAGTAGCGTGCTGATCCCGCGTAGTCGTGTGCGGACCGTGCCCTCGGACACGTCCAGCACCGATGCTGCCGCCTGTGCGGATCCCGACCGCAGGGACGCCTCCAGTGTCCGGTGCTGCTCGCGGTCCAGGGGCTGCAGGATTGATGCGGACCAGGCGGCGAGGCGATGTTCGGGCACGACGCGGAGGAGTCCGTGTGCACCCATGCCGGTGGCGGATGTCAGGCAGCCGCCCGCTGAGCTGTGACGTGCACTTCCGGCCTCGGTCCACGCTGTGGCGACCATGTCGAGCGGCACTGGGCCCGACACGCCGGCTGTCAACTGGTGCTGCTCGGCGATGCGCCTGACGAGGGGGAGTGCACAGTGGTGGTCATCGCCGATGCCGTGGAGGGCGACGACCACCAGTTCCTGTCCCTCCACACACACCAGCATGCGGGTGTTGCTGAGGGAAACGCTGGGCTGTGTTGCTCGCAACAGAGCCTGCTGCGCGATTTGCACGGACTGCCCGGTGAGACGGAACACCGTGGCATGCGTGACGGCGGGGCCGCCCAGCACGTCGGTAGCCAGGTGAGGCTGGCAGCTGAGCAGGAGGTGCAGAACCGCGGTGTGCAGCCGCTGCTCGGCTTGGTGCGTCTCTTCCGCCCGACGTACCCGGGCCCGCATTCTGAGCAGATCGACGGTGGTTCGCGCGATCAGGTCGGTGCGGGACGCGGGTGCTGTCGAGCCTGGGCCGATGACGAGGACGGCACCGGTCATCTTGCGGATAGTCAGGTGCGGGTGGACCTGGGGGTGCGCGGCGGCACGCACCCCCTCGGGTCCGGCTGTGTCGGGTGCGCTGCAGACGAGGCGACCCATGTGGTCCGCTAGAACAGCCCAGCCGTCGGACAGCGCCGCGGCTTCAGCGATCAGCTGGGCGTCGGAGTGGGCCGCTGCACGGGTGAGCCGTCGCACCACCTGGTACCGCGTCACCTCCTCAGGGGAGGAGGGAGACACGGGCCCCAAACTGCTCGTGGTCATGTTATCCGCGCTACCCCGCCCCAACCCGCGCGGTCGGTAAGACGGCCGGTGTTCGCGTCGGGGCGCCAGCGAGGCCAGCTCGTAAAGCCGGGCTCGACGAGTTCCGTGCCCTCGAAGAGCTCGATGGCGACCGATGGCTCGCGGAAGACGTAGGGAATCGCTCCGGAGTTGTTGTATTCGTCCTGCACCGCCTGGTGCTCCTCGTCCGCGGCGGTGGAGTGGCTTAGGGACAGGTAGCTTCCCGAGGGGAGCTGGTCCACCATCTTGCGCACCAGGCCCCGAGCTTCGTCCCAGTCCACGATGTGGCCCAGCACGTCGCTGATGACCAGAGCGATCGGCTTGGTCATGTCCAGCGTCTTGGCCGCGCCCTCCAGGACGGCGTCGGTGTCACGCATGTCCGTCTGCACGTAGGCGGTAGCGCCCTCGGGGGTGCTGGTGAGCAGCGCATGTACGTGCAGCAGCACGATGGGGTCGTGATCTATGTAGACCACTCGGGAGTCGGGCGCAATCCGTTGTGCGACTTCATGGGTGTTGTTGCGCGTGGGCAGCCCGGCTCCAAGGTCGATGAACTGCCGAATGCCGGCGTCCTTGGCGAGGAACGTGGTGGTGCGCCGCAGGAAGTCCCGTGATTCCCCGGCGAACGGCACGATGTTGGGGTACTTGCTGCTGTAGGCGTCGCCGGCCGCCTGGTCAGCGGGGTAGTGGTCTTTGCCGCCCAGCCAGTAGTTCCAGACACGCGCGCTATGAGCGACGGAAGTGTCGATCTGAGGGGACGGGCGAGTCGGTTCGGTCATGCCAGTGCTTCCCTTGACTTGTCGGGATGAGGAGCGATAACGCAGGAGTGGTCCATCAGTACGTGATACGCCGTCACCACGTTGAGTGCGTCGGATACGTCGGCGGTTCCGGGGAGTCCTCCTTCACGGACCACGTGATCGGGGATCTCTGGCACGTCAACCCGGTAAAGGGTCACCGTCGGCATGCCGCTCATGACGTGGAAAGGCGCTTCCAGTGGGTGAATCTGGAGAGTCACATCGGGGCGCTGTACCGCCTCCCGCAATGCCTGCCGTTGCTCGGCCATCACGCTTTCGCCGCCTACGGATGTTGCGAGCGCCGTGGCTGACATGAGCGCCCAGATGCGGGTGTTCTGCTCACGCAACCGCTCCTGGCGTGCGAATAGCAGTTCGGCTCGCCGGTCCTTGTCTGCGGAGGACAGGTCCGGTCTGCGGACGTCATCGACGGCGCGAGCGTAGGCCGAAGTGCGCAGCAGCGCGGGAATGAGTGCGGGCTCCCACACGCGGATGATGCGGGCTGCGGATTCCACGCTCATCAGGTCCAGCTGCCATGGGTCCATGACGGAACGCCACCGATGCCACCAACCAGGGAGGTTGGCAGTCGCGAGCTGCCCGAGGAACTCCCCAATCTCCGTAGCGCACGCTCCGTACGCCGTCAGCAGCGTGTGGACCTGGCCCTCGTCCAGGGAGGTCTCGGCCAGTTCGATGCGGCGGACAGTCGCCGCGTGGGCTCCCAGCGCCTTGGCGGCCTCCGCTCGGGATACCCCTGCGGCTTCGCGCAGGGTTTTGAGCCGGGTGGCGAGAACGAGGTGCGCGACGGTCCTGCCAGACCTCTCGCGGGCCACAGACTCTCCTTCCGACACTTTGCGCAACTTGCAGGTAGTGCACAGTTTGTATCTTGCAATCTGTGTTCGCAACCCGTTGAGTATGTCCAACCTGCTGCAGTGACTTGGCAGTTACAGGTGGTGAATGCCGCGCGATTGACGCGAGCACGCCACCTCGGGGTGCTCCACCGGTTCGCGTACGCCGCGCCGAACCGGTAGAGCGAGTCGGGTGTGGTCGACCCCCACGGGGAGCAGAACGGGGAGCGCGAATGAATAGGAGTGATGCACGACGGCCGGCCCAGAACGGGTGCGCTGTCAAGCAGCCGCGCCTCGGAGCCCGCCACTCGATGGCCGCCGAACTGCATGACCGGACCAGCGCGTGCGCTTTCGCCCCCTTGTCTGCCGCAGAGCCGACCTGGGCACAGGCATGGTGCGACTGCAGGAGCGAGGGGGGAGCCGACGCCAGGCTCAACGAGGGTGTCCGTGAAGCGCGACCCCACCGCGCAGCTGCTCTTGCCCGCCGCACCACCCGCCGGTGGAGAGACCTGCTCGACAGCTTCGCCATCTACCGCGACACCCGCCGGACGGCCCGGGCCATCCGCAAGGACGTGGGGTTGTTGGGCGTTTGTGACATCGACGCCCTGATCGAACTCGTCTCGGCCCGGCGTGGACGGCCGATCAACGTGCGCGCCGAGCCTCTGCCGGTCAGTGCGGCATGCGGCTCCAGCCACTACTTCGACTCGATCGTCGTCGACTCCGACGCCAGCGAGCTCACACAACTCCACGCGAAAATCCACGAGTTAGGGCACCTCCTGTACGACGCGCCCAGTCGCGGGTGCCACCGCTCCGCAGAGGCTCATGAGCCGATGGCCCAAGACCTGGCCAGGCAACTGTTCCCGGGCTTGAAAGCCGACGAGGTGAGCGCCTTCTTCAAGCGCTCGCACTACGACAGCAAACAGGAGCGCCGCGTCGAGATCTTCGCCACCGTGATGCTCGAACGCCACCTGCTCCTGCGCGGGAGCGCCGACTCCGTCACCTCCACCTTCACCCACAGGAGGGCCGGTGTTTGACCCGACGACTGCGGTCTATCTGGCGATGGCGGTCATCTTCCTGGTCATCGCCGGTTGGAAGGCCCTCGCCTTCCTGCGTGAGCCCTCGCTCCCTCTCGCACTCATAACGGCGGCGTTCTTCGTCGGGGGCGTCGTGTATGCCATGGCCTCACCCGCCGGGTACCGGATCCTGGGCGCGGAGTTCGGCGAACCGAGGATTGCCACACTGCCCGTCTACGCCGGCATCCTGCTCTGCTACGCCGACACCCACATCCTCACGCTGCTGTGGACGCCTGCCCGCGACACACCCCGCTCGATCGTTCGCAGAACCGTCGCGCTCTGGACGGCCGCCTACGGGCTGGCGATCACAGCGATGACCGCCGCGTTCCTGCATGCCGACCTCGACGGTCCCGCCGACCCCCTCCGGTTCAACACCCAACAGGCCGACGAGCCATGCGTGCTCGTCTTCCTGATGATCCTGCTCGCCGTCCTCACCTGCGGAACACTCAACACCTGGCAGCGTTCGCGACGCACGGCAGGCACCGACCCCCGGGTCCGCCACGCGCTGCGCTGGTTCGGCGGCAGCATGCTCGTGACCTTCGGATACGTCCTGTGCTCGGCGCCCGCCATCCTTCTCGCCGCCCTCGGGCACCAGGAGCTTCAGACGCTCGGCGTGGTCGGCTCCTACTTCGGCATCCTCGGCTGCCTGGGCACCTGCTACGGCATGAGCGGAGCCGCCGTCACCGCCTGGCTGCGCGAGCGCCGGGACTCCGCCGCGCTCCAGCCCCTGTGGAAACTCGTCGTGGGCGACATCGACCAGGGACTCATGTACAGCCCCACCAGCGCGAAGCCACACGTCTGGGGAATCCTCCGCATCGTGCTGACCCGCAGGATCATCGAGATCCTCGACGGCATCCGCACCGTGCAGCCCTGGGCCAGTGCAGAGGTCGTGCAAGCAGTCCACGACCTCACAGACCGCACGCTGCCCGAGGACGAGCTGGAGGCGATCGTGACCGCGGCTGCCCTGCGTGACGCCGCCGCCCGCTACCAGGCATCCGCCGAGGCCGCGCAACCGGCCGGTGAGCAAGCCCGTGCAGCCCAGACCGCTCAGGCCGCAGGCGTGCTGCCGGGATCGGGAACGGCAGCACAGGACGAGCGCGCCCGACTCGTGCGCGTCGCCCGTGCACTGCCGCATCCGCTCGTCGTCGCCGCGCTCGAACTCACCGCGATCAGGCGGAGCGCGGCGGCCAGCGACTTCTCTCACGAGGAGTCGGCCAGCGGGCACCGATAGGACACGCGCCGCCTAAGGGCCCGTAAAGAATCAACACGTTGGTTTGGTCTCTGTCGTGAGGGTCGCGCCGTGTGCTGTGGCGTGGACGAGGAGTCCTGCCAGGGTGTTGAGGTGTGCTGCTGGGGGCCGGGGGGTGTGTGCGTGCTGGTCCATCAGTCGCCGGATCTCGCTGGTGGTGTGGCGGATGGTGTCCTTGCTGACGGTGAAGAGGTGAGCCAGCGCGGTGGGCGGCAGGGCGAGGTTTTGTTGCAGCACGGTGAGCAGGACCCGGTCGGCCAGGTCGAGTTTGGCTTTGCGGCCGCCCCCCGGGGCCCGGCGTCGTTCACCGCCGTCGCGTCGTGTGGTGGCGTCCTGTTTCTGCAGCGCCTGCCAGTCAGCGGTCAGGGTCTCGGTCAGCCTGGTCAGTGCGGTGCGGGTCATGCCGGTCAGGGCGGGATGTGACAGGGCATCGCGGTCGAAGACCAGCGCCCGCCCGGGGGTTGGCCCGGTGGGGTCCGCCGGGCCGGCCGGGCGAGGGTGGACGGTGTAGTTCCATTCGCCGTGGAAGGCATGGCCGGTGACCGGCACTGCGTTCAGCTCGGTGTCGCTGACCTTCACACCGGTGGGATAGGCGCCGGTGTCGAGTTCGGCGTGGACGGTGAGGCCGGTGCGGGTGGTGGTCGCGGCGATGGACTGCACGACGACCTCGTGGCTGTTCAGCGGTCTGCCGCGCCAGTTCATGGTGATCGCGGAGAACAACCGATGCTCCACCTTGTTCCACTTCGATGTGCCCGGCGGCATGTGGCAGACCGTGACGGCCAGGCCGGTCTGGGCGGCGAACGCAGCCAGTTCGGTTTTGAAGGCCCGGGTGCGGTAGCCGTTGGAGCCGCCGGCATCGGCGGTGATCAGCAGACGTCTGGCCTGCGGGTAGTCGAGGCACCCACGCGCCTGCCACCAACGGCGGATCGATTCGACCGCGAAGGTGGCGGTGTCGTGATCCGTACCGACGTTCACCCAGCCGGTGTCCGCCGCCAGGTCGTAGATGCCGTAGGGCAGGGCCTTGCCCAGTGCATCACCGGGGAAGTCATGGACGTCGACCCGCACCGGTTCACCGGCCGGCCGCCATTGACGTCCCGCATTCTTGAACTCCCCGACGACTTCCTTCTTTTTCGTGTCCACACTGACCACCGGCTCGCCGTCCGCCTGGTGGTCCTTGACCTGGTCGTTGATGTACCGGAACTGCGCGTCCTGGTCAGGGTGTTGAGTCCCCTCAAGGGTCTTGGCATTGGCCTGCAGACTGAACCCGTTCTCCCGCAGCAGCCTGCCCACGGTCGGCGCCGAAGCGGCACGGCCCTGCCGCGTCAGCTCCCCGGCCAGAGACCGCAGCGACTTGGTCGTCCACCGCAGCGGCGACATCGGATCGCCCCGCTCATCCGGCTCGACCAGCGCCAACAACGCCGGAACGAGCAGCGGGTCAAGCTCCTCGGCGCTCTTGCGACCGCCGCCGTCCCGGCGGACCCGGCCATCGGGCAGTGGGTCCTCACCGCCCTCCAACTCGAAGACGCCCTTCCGCACCGTCGTCTCGCTCACCCCTGCGGCACGCGCGACGGCCCGGACCCCACCATGCCCCAGCAGCCGGGCCTCGGCGGCCAGCGCCAGCCGCTGCTGCCGCTCATTCAGATGAGGGAACAACACCCCGAATCGAAGGGCAAGTTGGTCACGAACCTCGATTGATATGCGCATACCACACCAACGACAGAAACACCGTGAAGCAACGTGTTGATTCTTTACGGGCCCTAAGAACGGCTAACACAGTGGAGTAGATCGAGCTGGATCGCTTGTCTGGGCGGGGAGTTGGGCACGCTTTCGGGGCTGGCGCCTCGTGCATGCCAGTAGGCTCTGGGGCCTGCCTGGTACCGACGAGAACCCTGGAGTACTCCCCGAGATGCGCGGACGCCCCAGCCACAAGCCCGACAGCCCTCGCATGTCGAGACACGATTGGTGGGGCGTCGTGCTGGAGGCCCCCGATCCGCAGGCGCTTGCACGCTTCTACTCGGAGCTGCTGGGCTGGGCGATTACGAAGGAAGAACCTGACGGTGCCGCTATCGCGCCACCAGAGGGCGTGGCCTACATCGCCTTCCAGCGATCGGATGGATACGTCCCTCCGGTCTGGCCCGCCCAGGCGGGCGCTCAGCGGATCACGATGCACCTCGACTTCGAAGTGGTGGATCTGCACGCCGCTGTTGCGCACGCGCTCGAACTCGGTGGGTGGGAGGCCGAGCATCAGCCGCAGGACAACGTCAGGGTGATCCTCGATCCGGCCGGTCACCCCTTCTGTCTTTACGTGGATGGCGACAGCAGCTAAGACAGTGACCGGAGTTGCCGGTGGGTGATGAGGCAGCAAGCCAGTTTGAGGAACGCTTCGTGGATGTCTGCCCGCCGTTCCCAACGCACCCGGAGACGTCGGAAACCGTGCAGCCAGGCGAAGCTCCGCTCTACCACCCACCGGTAGACGCCGAGTCCGGTGCCGTGCCGGGTGTTGCGGCGGCCAATGGCCGGCACGATGCCTCGGGCACGGACCTGGTCGCGGTACATGTCGTGGTCGTAGCCGCAGTCGGCGAAGAGCGAATCGGGCTTGCGGCGAGGGTGTCCGACACGGCCGCGGATGGCTGGGATGGCGTCGAGCAATGGCAGGAGCTGGGTGACGTCGTTGCGGTTGCCGCCGGTGAGGATGACCGCGAGCGGGGTGCCGTGGCCGTCGGTGATCAGGTGATGCTTGGAGCCGGCCCGGCCCCGGTCGACCGGCGACGGGCCCGTCTTGAGCAGCCCTCACGAGCCCGCGCGTCCTGCTGCGCACCACCCGCACGCTCCTGACTCAGTAACCACCAGCACAGCAAGGAACACGAAATGCCCACATGGACCCGCACGCTGCGACAGGCCGGAATCGCCGAGCCGGACCTGCAGGCCGCGTACGGCCACCAGCGCACCCTCGTCAAGCGCTTCAAGACCGAGGAGTACTGGACGGTTCGGCTCCTGCTGCCAGCACACCTGCACCCGCCCCTCATCGCCGCCGTCGCCTTCATGCACGAGACGGACCAGCGCATCGACACCGGCACGACCGACGCCCGCAGGCGAGCGCTGGGGGAGTGGGCGACCGCCACGCGAGACGTACTCAGCGGTGCGCAGACCAGCAGCACAACCCTCCAGGTCCTCGGGGACGCAGTTTCGCGTCAACCACAGCTCCAGCAGCGTGTCGAGGACTTCCTGCAGGGAGCTCACCACGAAGTGGACTACGCCGGCTTCGACACCGAGGACGAACTGCAGACCTACATCGACGGGTACTCGCTGCCCGCCTTCATGCTCCTGGCCTGCCTGCTGGATCCGAACTCCGAGGCCGCCGACGAATTCGAACACCGCTGCCGTGACCTCATCGAGGCGATGCAGCGCGTCGACTTCCTCGACGACCTCGCCGAAGACGCGGCGGCGCAGGGTCACGTCGGCATCCCGGGCAAAGACCTGGCCCACCACGCCCTGTCCGTCACAGACCTGCGAACGCCCACGGACGCCGTCCGGGCGCGGCTTGAGCAGCTGGTCGAGGAACAGGCTGAACTGGCACACCTGCGCCTGGCCGTCAGCCGGCAGCTGACCAGCTTGGTGCCACGGCAGACACGCCCCTTTATCACCGCCATGCTGCGAGTCCAGGAGCTGCGGCTGCGTGCGGTCAGGCGGAAGGGCGGATGCCTGGCCGACGGAGGCGCACGTCCGTCCGTCCCCGGGCTGTTGGGGGTGCTGGCACGTCAGTACGGTGCGGCACTGCGGGCGCGGTAACGGGAAGGGCAGGCAGCAAGGTCACTTCTTGAGATGATTTGGCCCCTCGGGCGCGCCGTCGTGCGCCAGGCCCAGAACCCCTCGCACCACGTTCATGACGCTGCGCCGACGTCCGGCGGGCAGCGCGCGCATCGTTTCCGTGAGCTCGCGCAATTCGCTGTCCTCGGGCTGCGGTTCGGGCGCCGGCGTGGGAGGGGCGAGCCCGCTGAGGAGGGCCGCCCGGAGTTCCTGCGCCAGTTCGTCGTCGCCGGCCGCGATACTGCCGCGCAGCGCCATGTGCTCGATCTGGACGCCCTTGAGCTTGGAAAGGACCAGTACCTGGTCGCTCACGCGCGCAAGCGCTTTGACCAGCGCTTCTTCGCCGCTCATGGTCAAGAAGCCCGGCGATACGTGAAAGATCCGCTCCAGTTCCCTGTTCACATCCGGGTTGGGGTTGCGGTCACCCCTGATGTACGCGCTCATCGTCGGTTTGGCGATCCCCACACGGCGCGCGAGCTGTTCACCGGAGTACTGCTTGCCGTCATCTCGCGGGCGGGTGCGGCGCAAGAACTTCAGCCGCTCCGGGAACGAGTGGTCGAGCTCGTCCGGCGTGACCGCTTCACCAGCGAACAGGCGCCTTACGACGTCGGCCGGGATACTCGTCGTCGACTCGATGTGATCGAAGTCGATCAGGACTTCGGGCGTGCGGTCCAGAGCCTCAATCTGCTTCGTGAGCGCAGCTACAACCGCCGCAAGGTCCTGCCCCCCGGGGGTGTCGGGAGTGTCCATAAAAGGGCGGTCTCCTGCTCTCTGTTTAAGATCCGTGGCGTTCAGCGGGCGTCACGCTACCCGCTCTCCGATGTACCTCACATCATCATCGGTCAATTTTGTAGCCACTCTGGCGCATTATCGGCCACAAGGGCTACAAACGTTGACACTCTCGGTGGTGTGCAGCATGATCGCTGCTTGTGGGCGAACTGTCTACCCGCTCCATTTCGGCGGGTGCAGATTCGACCATCCATGCCATGACGCGACCCCGCGGTGTCGCGTCCTGTGCCGGGTCCGGTGAGCAGGTCTTGCGGCCTGAGGCACCAGACCCGGCGTCATGACCCTGCTTGGAGATCCTTCATGAGCCCTGCACCACCGAGGCCAGACACGGACGGTAGCCGCGCATCGCGGAATCCGTTCGCGCCTGGGCCGGTGGTAGCGAACACTGGGAGCCTGCTCGCGTCGTACGCGGGTACAGCCGTCAAGTGGGGCCTTCGGCTTGCCGGCACCGGCAAGCCCACGACCACGCACATCGTGGCGGACCAGGCGCTGGGACTGCGTACGGCGCGTCGGGCGGGAGCTGGTAGCGACCGTACTTCTCTGGGTGTGCCCCAGCAACGGTCGCCAGCGCGGCCGGGAACAGAGCCGCATCGTTAAGGGGGAGCCGCAATGCACACCGACGTTCAATCGGACGCCGGCCGGGAGGAGACCGCGGAGTTCTTGGCCTCAGAGATTCAGGCCAAGCGGCTGCAGCACTTCCTCAAGGGGCGCCGTGATCACCTCGACCTGAGCCAGGAAGATGTCGCCGAGCGGCTGGACATCAGTACCCGCTCCTACGGGAGCTGGGAGAGGGGCCGGGTCACGCAGTGGGCCGACGAGAAGCTGTACGACCTGGCGGAAGCCCTCGAGATGTCCGAGTACCAAGTCACCCGCCTGTTCCTGTACGCCGTCGGCCGCGCACCGCAACCTGACCTGCGCGCCCGCCGCACTGAATCGCAAGACCCCGACGTCGCCGCCTTCCTCGGCGACTACACCGTCATGCTGGACGCTCTGTCGCTGCCCACCTTCGTCATTGACCAGCGGTGGGACGTCAGGATGGCGAACAAGGCCTACCGCGACCTGTTCCGTGACGTGCGCGCCCACCCGACCGCGATGCCCTCTCGCAACTTCCTGAGGTTCGGCCTCTTCCACCCGGATGCCCCGTCGATTTTCGTCGACCACCTCAAGTGGCAGCTCGCCATGCTCGCGCAGCTCTCGTCCAGCCTCGAACGGCACAGTGAGGACAACGGGCTCCAGGCCATCCGCCGCGACGTGTACCGCCACCCCTCGCTCCTCGACGCCTACCTCACCGACATGCCCAACTGGGTCCTGGGCAGCGGCGCCGACCTGGTCCACCACGAAGGCGCGGTCCGCGAACTGCGTCACCCCGACCCGCACGTCGGCCTCCAGGGATGCCGACTGGTCGAGGAGACCCCGCGGTCACTGAAGCGCCTCGGGTTCCTGCGCCTCACCCTGGTGCTCATCGACCTCGACGAGCGGTTCATGTCGGTGTACGACAAGTCGCCGCGCCCGGTGACGGTCGATGTCTTCCAGGGCGAATCACTGGTGCTGCTTCCCGAGAAGGGACAGCCCGACATTCTGGATTACCGCTACGCCCAGACCGGTTCCCGCTGACCGCGCGATGGCGCGCACGGTACCGGGACCGCGCAGGGCGCGATGCCGTGCCCTTCTTCCGGCGGCCAGCGGGCTGCAGCCGGAGCGCCCGCTGCGCCAGCGGGCCGGTGGCGGCGAGGAGTTCGGGGAGCCGGAGCAGGAAGCACTGAAGGGACCCGGCTGGCGCTGGGTCCCTTCGTCTCGTAGCGGGGACAGGATTTGAACCTGCGACCTCTGGGTTATGAGCCCAGCGAGCTACCGAGCTGCTCCACCCCGCGTCGGTGGTGCCACTCTACACAGTGGCCCGGGGCGGGGCGGCGGGGGTCGCGACCGTCAGCGGCTGCGGACGATGTTCTCGGCCTGGGGTCCCTTCTGGCCCTGCGTGATGTCGAAGGACGCCAGCCTCGGTAGCTGCTGCATCCCGGCCGCATTCACTTCCAACACCGTCGACGCCATGGAGAAGACCTCGACCGACAGCGACCGCCTCGCGGAGATCGAGGCCCGCGAGCAGGCCCTGCCGCGCAGCGGCTGGCAGCGTCAGTTCCCGGCCCTGTCCACAGGTGGCTCGCTGCAGGCTCCTGGTTGGTAGGGATCTCAACGGCGGAAGCGCCGCGGCAACTTCTACGCGTGGCGGTTCAGGTCGGTCTGGGCCTTGCACCCGAGCGCCGCTGACAGTGGGGCGTCAGGTGCGGGCCCGCTACCCGACCTACAACAGCGTCAACCGGCCTGCCCTCACTCACCGACCTCTTCAACCAGATCAACGCCTGACCGGAGGACCCGACATGTTCTGCATCATCCGCACCAGCGTCAACCGGCAGCTCAACCAAAGCATTACCGAACTGCATGACCGGGCCGTCACCGCCGAGAACCGCATCGCTCAGGCCCTGGAACTGCTCGAGGGCCAGGACACCGCGCAGGCTAATCAGATGCGCGCTCTGCTGAAAGGGCACCAGCTGTGACTACCACCGAGCCGTCACGCCGTCATCAAGGCCCACGGATCGCCTTGCGGCCACGTCCACGTCCACGTCCGGTGATGACGTGTATCCGCCCGCCAATCTCCGACGCCGTTTACGACCCCAGCTTCGGCTGACTGCTTGCGGCGGCAGTTAAGCCGCTGGGTGCGACGGCGTAGAAGCCCCGTGGCCCAGTTCTGCGACGGCGGCCCGACTTCGAAACGGAGCAGGATGTCCAACCCCTCGCCCAGATCCACCGACCCATACGCGCCAAGACCATCGGAAACTTGCTCATCAAGAACAGCGGCGGTCAGCTGCAGCGCCGCCGGAAGATCGGTGTCGGCCGGACCGGTACCCGCTCGCCGCGATGCTCCGGCTTCCGCGCCAACCAGCGGTACTCCGCCCTCGTGCACGTCCACTACGTCCACGACGAGGGAGACGACGCTCCGACCAGCGAGCGCATCGAAGCCGTGCGACATCGCCAGATTCAGAGCCTGCTGCAGGCGCTGCTGTGCAACGACCTCCTGATCTTCGAGGGCACCGGTGGATCGTCGCCCGACGGCAGCCTTTGCGCCCACCGCCCCATTCCGCCTGCCGGGCGAGCGACCGCATGAGCCCCCGCCAGTTCTCATGGAATGGGGTCCGTGTGCCTTTCATCGCGTCCTGGTCGAGCGAGAGGGTTCGTCCGGGCGCCATGGTGTTGCGGCGTGGTGTCGGCGGCGACGGAATCGGCTACGCGGACGAGTGCAGCAGGGCCGACCGTCGAAACGGCACGCTGTGGATCAGGGTGCCGGCCACGCGCGGGCGTGGGAGGCCGTTTCTCGCTGGCGTGCACGCGCTGCGCCAACGGCAAGCCATTTCCCTATAGCCTCCGCGTGTTGAAGGGCTACAGGAGGGGTGGCGCGTGGATCGGTGGCGGGTGTTCTGGGTGGGCTCCGATTGGGGCGACGAGCGGTCTGGCGCCCCGTATGTCGAGGGCGCCGGAGTCGGTCTGCGGGTGGGTGATCCCGTTTTCGTGGCGCCGGACTACCGAATTGATTCGGGGCTTTGCCGGTACGGCCAGTCTGTGACCTTCCGCCGGTACACCGGGGAGACAAAGCGGAATTACGCCACCGATATCACGCTGCTGTTGACGTTCCTGTGGAGCCGTGGGCGCCACTGGACTGACACCCGCTCCAAGGACCTGGATGATTTAGAGGATTGGCGGCTGAGGGCACAGCAGAACCCGCAGCGAGTGGGCGGATCGAAATGGAACCGCGAGTTGTCCGCGTTCTCAAGCCTGTTCAGGTGGGCGAGGAAGCAGCGGTACATCTCTGAGAACCCGGTGGCGATGCGGGAAGTCTCGGATCCCAACGGCGTGATCCGGGAGGTCCCCGCCGGTCTGACGAAGGTGGCGTCGGCGAGGATGCACTGGCTGACGCCTCGATCGTGGCGGTTGTGGACCGACATCGGGCTGAGAGGCCACACCGCGAACGGGCTGCTGGAGCCGGGGTGGTTGGGGCGGCTGGAGGACCGGAACACAGCGTTCACCCGATTGCTGGTCTCCTCGGGGCTGCGCCTGCAGGAGGGCGGTTCGCTTCTGACGTTCGAGGTGCCGACGACACGGTTGCGCAGCAGCCGCTACTGCCGGGGGCAGGTCTCTGCCGCGGTTACGCGGGCGAAGGCGACGAGTCGCCGGCCATCCGTGGCGCAAGGCCATCGACTACAACGAGGCCATCGCCCTGCGCAAGCATCTCGTCGCAGCGGCGTTCATCGTCTGCTCGTACTTGACCGGCGCCCGCCCCCAGGAGGTGCTCGGCATGCGGTCGGGCTGTTGCCGGGAGCCCAGCCAGGATGGGAACCCGGGCCGCCATCTGATCCGCATCCATCCGGAAGACGTTGCCGATGACCCGGGAGAAGACGGCAATGATGGTGACGAGACTGAGGACGCCAGCGAGCCACACCTTCTGATTCGCAGCCACCACTTCAAGACCGCCACCGACCCCGACAGCGGAAACTACCACCCAGCCGAACGGCCGGTTCCCTGGGTCGCCATCACTCCAGTGGTCAACGCCATCCGTGTCCTGGAACGCATCGTCCCAGAGGGCGAATTGCTGTTTGGCTCGGCCATTCACAATCCCTCGTGCGCGCACCTTCGCACCGGGGCACTGGGGCAGTTGGCCGTCCGTGAGCGGATCGAGGAGTTCGTGGCATGGGCGAACGACGAGGCCACGGCCCAGGGGCTGCCCGGCGAGGTGATCCCGCCCGACGCCTACGGCGGTTTCGGGCTCGCGCGCTTCCGCCGAACGCTCGCCTGGCACATCGCCCGCCGCCCCGGCGGCCTGGTAGCCCTGGCGATCCAGTACGGGCATCTGCGAACCGCCTTGGACCGGGACGAATCCGGTCGCTACGGCAGCCGCAGCCGCCGGGGCATCCATGATCTGGTCGACGTTGAGACGGCCCTGGCCACCGCTGACGCCGCAGCAGACTTGCACGAGCGCTTCCAGGACGGGGAGGGGATCTCCGGTCCGGCCGCCCGCCGGGCTCTGCTGGAAGCATCGACCGGTCCGCTGTTTCGCGGCGCGTTGGTCAAGGCCGACTTCGCCCGCAAGCACGTTCTCGCCCGCCGTCACCTGGCCCGTGACGGCGGCGTCCTCTACGACAACCCGCACGCGCTGCTGCTCTGCCTCTACAAACGCGACCGAGCCTTGTGCGAGCAGGATGGACAGCATGACGCCCCGAGCCTCGACCGGTGTGTCGCCGGCTGCGGCAACACCGTCCGCACCGACCAGCACGCCGCCCTGCTGCGCGAGCGCGCGTCCCACCTGGAGCGCAAGGCCGCGCGACTGCCCGGCCCCATCGGGGACCGGCTTCGCCGCAATGCGGGAAAGCTCCGCAGCTGGGCCGACGAGCACGACCGCACCCGATTCACCCGTCAGGAGACCACCGCGTGAGCCCCGCACTCGACGAACGCGACCGCATCCGCGCGGCGATGGCCCGCATCCTCGACGGCACGCCGGAACGCTCCAACGGAGCCTTGACTATCGTCGCCTTGGCCGTCGAAGCCGACGTCCCCCGAAACGCCTTGACCCAGCGCCACCTCGACCTCAAGAACGACTTCTACGAACGCGTCAAGGCACGCGGCGGCACCCCGGACGTCGAAGCAAGGCTCCGCAAGAGAGTCGTCGAGCTGAAGAAGACCATCGCGAACAAGAATGACGAGATCACCCAACTCAGGGCGGACGTCCAGGGGTTCCTCGCCGAGAACACCAGACTCACACTGGAGAACCAGGAGCTGCGCGACGTGCTCAGCGGCAACAAAGCCAACGTGACCCCGCTACGTCCCACCCCGAACCCTGACCGCTGACGCTTCGCGGCCCGCAGCGTTGGCGCCGGCCCCAAGCCGTGCCGGTTACTGCCGGGGTTCCGACTCGGCCTGGGCCATCCATGCCACCGCCGCCGCGAGTTCGGATGCCGTCCCGGCGGGGACGTAGGTGAAGCCGTCCCACTCCTCCAGTACGCGCGGCTCGTCCGGCCGAAGGTGGCCAGCGCCACCATGTACCGGCCGGTGCCGCCGGTAGATGTCCATCGGAGGCCGGCGCCGCTTGTTGTACGCGGCCAGCGGGTCGCCGGCGCCGACGTTCGGGACGGCGCGCGACGGCTGGTTCGGTGGCCCGGGTCGGGAGTGCTTGCCCATGGCTCGATGGTCTCAGGCCGCGACGGCGGTCGGCCGGGCCGCGGCGAGATCCGCCGCGCGGGCACGCACCTCGTCCACCGCGGCGGTCTTGTACGGGCGGGCGGCATCCAGCAGCGTGTTGAGGCGTGAGACGACCAGGGCCGAGTCGACGCGGGCTGCCTCGTCCAGTGCCTCCTGGGCCGACGTGGCGCCCTGCTCGGCCTCCCCTTCGGCGAACAGCGCGGCGGCCAGGCCGACGCGGTCCATGACCTTCACCCGCTCGAAGCCGGGCCTGCGCAGCGCGAGAGCGTCGGTGAAGTGGATGTGTGAGCGGTCACGGATATCCCCACGATCGTGATCTCCAGCGTCACCGAATTCCCCACCTGGTCACGCTCGTTGACGGGCCGCCCGACTCCTGAGTTTGGGGCTGGACAGTGCCCTCAAGGGCGCCTTCGGCGGCGCTCCGCGCTGGGCATACGCCCACCCTTGACCGCCCTGACCAGCCCTAATGATCGGCAGCTATCGAGCGGCCCGAGAACCCTGGCGCCTGTGGGGATCACGGAGCAGCTCCGCCGTTCGCATGGGGACGAAGGCGCCACCTCCACGATGTCCCTGGCCCATTCCGTGACGTTCCAGATGGGGAATACCGTGACCGTTCACAGATGCTCGCGGGACTGCGGGGGCGGCCGATCCCGGCGAGATCGCGGGCGGATACCGCGCGGGCGCCAGCGTGCTCGGCGGCGTCGAAGTACGCCACCCATTCCGGCACGTCCTGACCGAGTCCGTCGGCCACCAGTTCGTCAGCGCTACCGAGGTACCGCTCGGCTTCGCGCTCGTCGCCGAGGGCTGCGTGTACCCGCCCGGTCTGGGAGGCGACCAGCGCCTTGACCGCGGGCAGGTTCGCCTTCGCCGCGGCCACCCCGAGCAGGCCGAGTGCTGCCGCTGCGGCCGCCGCAAGCACAAGGCCGGCCACTGGCCCGACGGATACATCTGCCGGACATGCTCGGACCGAGCGGTGCGGAGACGGGGCATTTGCCCGGGATGCGGCCAGGACCGGGCCCTTCCCGGTCGCCGCCCCGCCGACGGCGCCGCGATCTGCACGACCTGCGCCGATTTCTCCCAGACCTTCGACTGTGCACGCTGCGGCTTCGAAGGGAAACTCCTGGGCGGGCGGCTCTGCGAACGCTGCACGCTCGCCGACCGGCTCACCGCCCTCCTGGACGACGGCACCGGCCGCGTCCGTCCCGAACTGACCCCGCTGTTCGACCTGCTGGTGGCGATGGACAAGCCCAGCAGCGGCCTGGCCTGGCTGGCCCTGCGCCACGATCAGCCGGGAAACGCCTCTGAGCGACTGCGGCAGCTCGGCCTCGGGCAGATACCGCTGACCCACGACGCCTTCCACGAGCTCCAGCCCTGGCGGTCAGCCGCTCACCTGGAAGAACTCCTGATGACAAGCGGGGTCCTGGCGCCGTCGACAAGTACATCTGCTCCTTCCAGCGCTGGCTGCCCGGTCATCTGGCCGACATCGCCGACCCCGAACACGCGAAGACGATCAAGCTCTTCGCGACCTGGCGCGTCCTTCCCCGACTGCGGGCACGAGCCGACCGCAGCCACATCACACCCAGCATCCGCCGCTTCGCCGCCGAGCAGATCAAGTACGCGACCGCCTTCCTGCAATGGCTCGGCGAGCGGAACACCTCCCTCGCCTCCTGCAGCCAGATCGACATCGACGCCTGGTGGGCCGAGAACAACGAGCACGGCCGCAACTGTTTGAGGTCCTTCCTCAACTGGGCCATGCAGAGCCGCCGTTGCCGACGCTCCCTCTCCATACCGCCGATGAAAGCCACCCGACGAGCCGCGCTGAGCGAGGACGAACGCCTGGACACCCTCGGCCGGCTGCTGACCGACCCGGACATACCGAAGAACCTCCGCGTCGCCGGCGTCGTCGTGCTCCTCTACGCACAACCCCTCACCCGGATCGTCCGGCTCACCGTCGACGACGTGGTCCACGACGGAGAAGCAGTACTTCTCATGCTCGGGGAGCCGGCCTCACCCATCCCCGAGCCGGCCGCTTCCCTGCTGCTGGACCACATCGCCGACCGCGACCACATGAACACCGCCACCAATCAGGCATCCCCCTGGCTGTTCCCCGGCCGCCGGGCGGGCCAGCCCTTCCGCCCCGACCACCTGTCCGCACTCCTCAACGGGATCGGTGTCCCAGTAGCTGCCGCCCGCGGCGCCGCCATCCGACAACAACTCCTTGAGATGCCCGCTCCCGTCGTTGCGGACGCTCTCGGCTACCACGACAAGACCACCACCCGCCTGCTCAACGAGACCGGGGGGACGTGGAGCCGATACGCCGCTGGAAATCACACACGGGCACCAGCAGGCTGGGTTCCACGACGAACTGGTGACCGTTGATTACGAGAGCGCACCAGCGAGTTTCGCCCAACCATTCCGCCTTGATGTTTCTCGTCATGTGGCCAGACTGTCCCCATGGCAGATCAGATCACCGAGCGGCTCCTCGACCGCTTCGTCAGCGCCCTCCGGCCAGTCGTGCCGCTGGTCTCAGCCTGGGCACACGGGTCACTCGCCGGAGGCGACTACCAGTCGGGCCGTAGCGACCTCGACCTGATCGTCATCCTCGGCCGACCGTGTACGGCAGTGCAGGAACAGCGACTCGGTGAGGTGCACGAGACCTTGGGCAGTGTCATCCCCCTCGCGTCGAAGCTGCATTGCAGCTATCCCGCGCTCACCGAGTTGGACGATCCTCTACGTTCGCACCTCACGTGGGCTCATGAGGAGCTGATGCACCGGCCGGTCACACCGGTGACCAGGCGCGAACTGCACGACTTCGGACTTGTCCTGTACGGCCGGCCACCCGCTGACCTCCTGCCACCGGTGACCGACAGGCAGCTCGCTGATTTCATCGTTAAAGACTTGCAGAACTTTTGGCGGCCAGCTCTGGACCATCCGGAGCGGTGGACGCGCGACATCTGGGTCGACCTCGGCTTGCTGACCCTGGCCAGAGCAACAGTGACCTTGCAGGACGGCAAGCTGATCACCAAGGCCGAGGCTCTCGACGTACTCGCCGAACTGGGTGCCCCAACGGCTGTCGTGGACGACATCAGGCAGCGCCGTTACGGCGCTCCCGGTCCCGCCAACGAGCAGTGGATCAACCGACGGGCAGAACTGACGCTCGCCTTCCTCGGGCCCGCGATCGACCAGGTTGTCACTGCTTCCCCCTGACGAACTGACGAAGCGCATGCGCCAGTAGCCGCCGACACTGCCATCAGTTCGTAATCACCGGCCGGCTGGCCAGCCAGCATGAGAAGCCTGCCGGCATACCCCTTGGTGATCACACAAGGTCACTGTCCAGACCACCGCAATGGAGAACTCGCGACAGTTGAATACGCGAGCTCACCAGTACCAGGGCCACAGTGCACGGCTCGTGATCCGTCGATTCCTACGTACAACGACCCTCATGCCGTTACAGACGAGGCGAGGTCGCCCCCGCCGCGAGTTGCCGCCAGCTTCCGACCGCGAGGGGACCAGTGCCAGCCGTACCGACTGCTCAACATGCTGACTTGCCAGGGAAGGCGATGAGCCACATGCTCTGCCAGGTCTGCGGCGAGAGCACCTTCGGCAGAAGCGACGGACGCCATCTCTTCTTGGCGCGCGCCGCGGACGGACAGCAGATTGCCGAAGGCGAGAAGACAACGACACCCCCAGTACACGAGGACTGCGCTGCCGAGGCCGTGCGGGACTGCCCGCACTTGCGGAAGGGCTATACCGCGTCGCTCGTGGAGTTCGCCCCGGCCTGGGGCGTCGCCGGCATCGTGTACGACCCCAAGACCCTCAAGCCTCTGCCCTGCGACGACGGGCTCACTTTCGTGTCGTACGGAGACTCGAGGATCCGATGGACCCTCGCCGCACGTGACGCCGTCGCCCTGCAGGGCTGTACCGCCGTCGACCTGGACGAACTCGTGGCTCGCGCCGCGGCCTAGATGACCGCCCGGCGGGCCAGCTGCTTCGGCCCAGCCCGTTGGGCGGTGCAAGCCCTCGGCGCGGGGTGAAGGCTTCACGCCCCGTCCCGCGAAGTGCGACCCCTCGTCGGGACACAAAGTGCACGCTCTCAGCCACCCTCGGTGCGCACCTCTCACGAAGGGCAACCCGGTGAATAGCCTCCTTCACGTGGACGCCGCCCGGCACCAATACGGTGATCAGATAGCCATTGGTCGCAATCGCCTCGCCCGACAGGAGAGCGCGGCGGTCGGCACACTGCTGGGCATGCTGTGAACTTCCCCTTCGGCACGCCCCTGCTCTGCCGTGCTCGGCGGGACGCTCCCCTGTCGGGCGCGGTGACCAGCCCTTCACCTGGCGCTCCGCCTCCCCCGTAGCGGGCGCCGGGTGAAGGTGACCGCATTGGACGAGAGCTGGCCGGTGATCACCATGCCTGCCGCTCCTGCTGTCCCCAAGACCAGTCCGCCACACTGTCTTGGCTTGCCACTGAAGGCGCTGGTGTCCATCACTGAGGTTTCACCCTGCGGCTTCAGCAGGGTATTCGGCAGGCAATCAGGCAGCGGCCATCACAAGCAGTTCGGGGACGCCCTGGGCAGCGGAGTAGTGGCGGAAGCGCGGGAGAAGGTCCTCCACCAGTTGTACGCACCGGGGTGCGCCGATGCGCTGTGCGAGCTCCAGCGACTCCCGCGCGGCGGCCGCCGCCAGCTCAGGTTCGCCCAAATTGAGATGGCTGTCTGCCCGGTACGCGAGAAAGACACCGCGGGTCTTGTTCCGAGCGGCAGGAAGGAGTCCCTGGCCTTCACCGATGAGCTGGTGAGCACGGGCGGTGTCGCCGAGGTCCAGAAGGCATTGCCCGGAGTCGACCGCGAGGTCCGCTTCGGACAGCCACGAGCACCACGCCGGCACAGGTCGGCCGGAGGCCGTGCCCAAGAAGTGCTCGGCTGCGTCCAAGGCACGCAGGGCCGCCCTTTTCTCACCTTTGGCTGCGTGGGCTCGTGCGAGGCGGAGCTGCAGCAACGAGCGGGCGGCGGGGTGCTCGGTGCGGGTGAGGGCGTGTTCGAGGATTCCAGAAGCGGTCTTGCTGTCCTTGCGCCAGGACGCTTGATAGGCCAGGTCGCCAAGGAGTCCCGCACCCATGTCGTGGTCACCGCTGGCGTGGGCGCTGTGGAGCCCAGCGACCCAGTACTTGGCGGCAACGGGGTGGTGGCCGAGGTCGAACCGGTGCCATGCCACGGTCTGGGCCAGGCGCGCGGCCAACGTGTGAAGCCGCAGGCCGATGGCCGGGGAGTAGCGGCCGTTGGCAATCAGATCGGTCACCGTCGACAGATGGGCGTCCAGGAGCGGTGCGGTGTGCTGTCGCTGCTCGGTGGCCAGGCCGGCGAGCTTGGCACTTGTGTCTTCCAGCAGTTCTACTACCTCGTCACCGACCGGCTTGCCCATCTGGGCCTGGGCCAGGGCGTGAGTGTCGCTGGTGGCCCACGTTGCGGCCAGGGCAGTGAGGGCTGTGCCAGAGATGGCGAGAAAGGTTCGGCGCGATTCCATGGCGGTGCTCAGGGCCTCTCGAAGGGCGGGAACAGTGCTGGCTGGACCGAGCGGGATCACGCCGCCGTCGATCCGGGTCCGGGGCAGCCAGTTAGGCCAGTCGCCGGGGTCCACGGCGTCGGCCGGAATGCCGAGGGCTTCTGCGATGTAGGTCTGGGAGTCCCGGTCGGGTGTGACCCCGTGGACTTCCCACTTCCTCACCCGTTGTTTGTCCACGCCCGAGCGCAGCCCCCGTCGCAGCGCTGCGGCACGGACTTCGCGGGCCAGGTCGACGCCGGTCATGCCCCGGTCGGCTCGGGCGTGGGCCAGGGGGTGGCGGTTGGGCTCGTCCACGCAGTCATCCAATCACCGAGCGTACTTAGCAGCGTAGCGGCGACGGCAGCGGGACTACCGCGGGACTACCGGCAACTCCTAGATCGAGTAGGCCAGTTGACCGACACTCGATCTACTGAGCGAGACGGCTGGCCGCCGCTTCCCGCGGTGAGTCTCGGCCGACGGCGGGTACTGGCAGCGCCCGCACCGCCAGGTCCATCCGTAGCCGTAGCAACGCTCCACGTGCGAGCAACACCTGGCCTCGGGCCTTTCCTCCCGGCGGCCACCAGACCCGTCTCTTGCGACGGTCCGGAACGTTCCCGGCCGTGCGCATAGCCGATCTGAAGGGGGAGTCCATGGACTTCAGCTCTGTAGTGCTTCCGCCCGGCACGTTCACCATCGGCAAGCTGTTCGACTTCGAGGCGGGGCATCGGCTGCCCGGCCTCCCGTCCGCGCACAAGTGCTCACGGCAGCACGGGCACAGCTACCAGGTCGAGGTCACCCTCTCCGCCCCCGCACTGGAGGGACCGGGCTTCGTCACCGACTTTGGGGACCTCACGCCGTTCAAGAGGTTCCTGGACACCGAGCTCGACCACCACAACCTCCACGAGGTCCTCCCCTTCGAACCCACCTCTGAGCGCCTGGCCCAATTTCTGGCCGGCTGGTTCATCCACAACGTCGAGCCGGACATCCCCGGCCGGCTGGTCGCGGTACAAGTCCGCGAGACGGACCGCAGCTGGGCCCGCTTCGACGTGGAGCAGCGATGACGGCCGCGGCCACCGGCAAAGTGGCGATGCGGGAGGATGCCGATTCTTCTCTGATCGTCGCCGAGTGCTTCGGGGTCACCCAGCCGACGTTCCAAGGAGAAGGGCCGAGCTGCGGGGTGCCGGCACTGTTCATCCGCCTGTCCCGGTGCAACCTGACCTGCGGCTGGTGCGACAGCCGATTTACCTGGGACTGGAAGAAGTTCGACCTCCGCAAGGAGTCGAAGCGGCGGACGGTGGCGGACCTGCTTGCCTGGGCTCTCGGATCGGACGTGGAGCTGGTCGTAATCACCGGCGGCGAGCCGCTACTCCAGCAGGCGTCGGTGATACCACTGGTGCGCGGGCTGCTGACCGCTGGTAAGCGGGTGGAGTTCGAAACGAACGGCACCGTGCTCCCAGATGCGGCGCTGCTGGTCGATGGTGTCTGCTTCAACGTCTCGCCCAAGCTCGCCAACTCCGGTGTCGCCGAGGTCAAGCGGATCGTGCCGACCGCGCTGGAAGCACTCGCGTTGAGCGGGCGGGCCGCCTTCAAGTTCGTCACCCGCACCGTGCCAGAGCTCGACGAGATCGGGGCGCTCGTGGACCGGTATGGCCTCGACCCGGTGTACGTGATGCCGGAAGGCACCACGGCCGAGGGCCTGATCGCGACCACCCGGGTGCTCGCGGACGCCGTCGCGGCCCGCCGCTGGCACTTCACCCAGCGCCTGCACATCCTCGCGTTCGCCGATGCCCGTGGACGCTGACTCACCCCCCTTGCTCGGCCCCCTGTTCCCAGACCTCTGGAAGCGAGGCAAAGTCCATGACCCATGCCGTCTTCAGCCCGGCAGCCGACCACATCCCCGCGTCGCCGACGCGTCCCGGCCGGGTCGTGCCGGAACCGGTCGACGCCGAACGCGTCGCCGATCTCGTCGTCCAGCTCCTTTCGGCTCTCGGTGAGGATCCCGGGCGAGAGGGCCTGGTGGACACACCGGCTCGCGTCGCGTCCTGGTGGCGCACCTTCTTGTCCCCGGACCCCTCGGCTGCAACCACGTGCTTCACCGAGACTCAGCTGAGCGGGCAGTTGGTCGTGGTCGGCGGCATGAGCGTCTGGTCGCTATGCGAGCACCACCTGCTCCCCATGAACTTGGATGTCGCCGCCGGGTACGTAGCCGACGGCAACGTGGTGGGCCTGTCGAAGTTCGGGCGGATCGCGCAGCGGCACGCCGGGCGCCTGCAGGTGCAGGAACGCTTCACGCGGCAGGTAGCCGACGAGATCTGCGGCGTCATCGGCGGCCAGGACGTTGCCGTCGCCGTCCGGGGTACGCACCTGTGCATGAGCATGCGGGGGGTGCGGATGGAAGCCGCCCGCACCACCACGCTGCAGGCCACCGGCCGGTTGCAGACCGATCCGGCGCTCTCCCGGCAGTTCCTCACCCTCGCCACTGCCCAGTGGAGGGTTGCGTGATGGCCAAGAGCATCGACGTGTCCGTGATCGCCCCGCCCAACTACCTGGACACTTTCGTCGCCCAAGAGCCCGCCCGCGTCCACCACGTGGCCGCCCAGCGGGTACTGACTGACTCCGCCTACCGCGCGTTCTTTCGCCGCGAGGCCACGCGCGGCGCAGAGATCATCGTCGACAACGGCGTTTTCGACCTCGGCCACGCCCTGCCGGCCGCCGATCTCATCGCGGCAGCTCGCGCGGTCGACGCGCGGGAGATCATCCTTCCGGATGTCATGCGGGACGGGCCCGCCACCATCAAGGCCAGCGACGAAGCAGCCCGTGCGATCCGTGATCTGGCCGACGGCTTACGCCTGTGCGCCGTCGTGCACGCCGCGGACGACGAGGAGTGGCTGCGCTGCTACGACCACTTCGCCTCCAGCGACTATGTCGGCGCGATCGCGCTGCCCGCCTCCCGGCGACCCGCCCCCGAGGAGCAGCTGTGCCGCACTCGGTGGACGGCCACTCGCTACCTCGAAGACCGCGGCATGGTCGAGGACCGGATTGTCTACCGGCTGCTCGGCCTGGGCCGGACCGGGCACCTCGAGATGGTCGAGCAGCGCGAGCACGAGTGGATCGCCTCCGTCGACGGCGCCGCCCCGGTCATTCTCGGCGCGATGGGCATCGCGATGCTGCCCGGTGGGCCGTACGACAAGCCCAAGACCCCCCGCATCGAGGACCTCGGCCCCATCCCCGAGGACCGGTTCGACCTGATCAGACAGAACATCGCCGTCGTACGCGAAGCGGCGGGCAGCAGCGTGCGGATTCCGGAGGCCCGCTCATGAGCGTTCTCCCCGACCCGGTCATGACCGGCGGCGCGCCCACGACGCTCTTGGCTTCGCCGATCGCCGTGGTCGGGCACACGATGGGTCCGAAGAGTCTGCTGCGCTACCTGCAGATCAAGGTCCATCACCTCATCCAGGAACAGCCCTGGGACACCATCCGCGTCGTCGGCGGCTACGACCGCACGTGCACCATCTCCAGGCACGAGAAGACGGGAAAACTGTTCAACCGGGAGCGTCCCACCGCCGAGACTCGGGGCCGTGAATTGCTCATCAAGTGCTTCCCGGGTGTCGACTACGTCCACCACTACGGACTGATCCTCGCCACCTACCTGGCCATGACCGGCAAACGGGATGACAGCATCGTCGCCTACGAAGTGCCCGACCCGGCTGTGTGCCATGCAGCGGTCCAACAGCTCGACCTCGAGCTGGACGGCGACCTTGTCATCGTCGGCTGGGGCCTTCAGCACCTCGCCCCCGCCGGCGGCGTGTGGACCCGCGGCCCGGGCTACGCCTGGCAGCGCACTACGCTGCACGGCCGCCGTGTGGTCTACCTCGGCTTCCTGCACAGCATTTGGGGTGACGTCGCCGGCCGTGTCGTCGGCCGACTGGCCGAGCTCGGCGCACGGGACGTCGTCTACGTCGGCAAGGTGGGGGCCCTGACCCCCGAGATCGGGCCCAACACGCTGCTCGCCACCGGCAATGCCAGCCTCGTGGGCGATGTTCTCATCACGTGGGACGACTTCTTCGGCACGTTCGCCGCCGCCCAGCCAGGCGTGCACACCGGGGTCCACGTGACCTCGCCGTCGATCCTGCTGGAGGACCGGGACTGGCTGGCCAAGCACGCCGAGCACGCCTTCGTCGACCCGGAGATCGGCCCCATGGGGGCGGCCGCGTGCCACGCGGGGATCGGATTCGGCTACCTCCACGTCATTTCCAACAATCTCGCCCGCCACTACCCGGCGGACCTGTCCAATGAGCGTCACCGCGAGGTGGTCCGACGGCGCGCTGTCCTGGTCGGCAGGATCCGCGACATCATCGCGGACCGCCTGGCCGCACACCCCAACTGACCACTCACGGAGGAACACGACCATGACGGTCACACCACACGCCAAGCGGGGACGAATCATCACGGTCACCGGCATCGACGGCGCTGGCAAGTCCACCCTCGCCGCCCGCCTGTACCAGGCCCTGACCGACGCCGGTCACCCCTCAATTCTGGTCGGCAAGCACAGCACAGAGGTCTCCATGGATCCGGAACTGTCGGCCTACGTCGACCGCCTCAACGAGCTCGTGTACCGGCGTGATGCGCGTGTCGCTCAGGCATGCGGTGACCACTACTGGTTGCTGGCGCTGGCTGCTTGGTACTCCCTCCAGGACACGCTCGTTATCCGGCCAGCACTCGCCGCCGGCACCCACGTGATCCTCGACAACGCCCAACACAAAATCCTCGCCCGTTACGCCGTCAACGAGAGGGTCTCCACTCGGCTCGCCGAACAGGTCTTCGCCCACCTCACCGAACCCGACCTGGTGTTCTTCCTGCGCATCGGCGCCCGCGAAGCCCTCCGCCGCAAGGGCGAGTTCACCTCACTGGAGACCGGCCACTCCGGTGCCGAGGACAAGGACTTCATCCGCTACCAAGACAGCGTCTTGGCCCAGCTGCGCGAGCAGGAGCAGTGCGGCGGATGGCTGTCGCTGGACGTCACCGGCATGGACCGCGACACCGTCTACAAGACCGCCTCCGAGGCTCTGGCCGACCGCCTGCAGCTCACCATCTGACCCCGACCCGCACCCCACACGACGAGGAACACACCCATGCCAGCGACCCCGCCCCGAGACGGCGAGCATGTGTGCCACGGCGTCACCTGGGCAACCGGAGACCCAAGGCTCCTGCTCGCCCCCGCGCCCGGCGGGCCGCTGGCCCACGCCGAGATCATGAATCAGCGCCTCGGCTACCAGGTGAGCGGTACCGGCCGGTGGTGCACCGGCCGGTACCAGTTCGCCGACACCATCCGCGTAGAGCCGCTCGCCTGTCCCGACCGGGCACCGGCCGTGCAGAGCGGCCAGTGCGCCCGGTGCGCCGGCCAGGACGACTTCCGCTTCGCCCACCAGGTCCACCAGGGCGGCCACGCCCCCCAAGCCCTCCTCCGGTACATGGACCAACCACACTGGCTGTACCTGGCCACGTTCGCCGACGGCACCACCAAAGTCGGCACCGCGGCCGAACCGCGCAAACGCTCCCGCCTGGACGAGCAGGGCGCCCTGGTCGCCACGTACCTGGCCAAGAGCCCCGACGGACGCACCGTCCGTCACCTCGAAGACGCCCTCACCCGCCGCCTACAGCTGACGCAGACCATGCGGGCCACGGCAAAACTTCAGGCGCTTGCCGACCTGACCAACCTGTCCCCAGTCCGCGCCGCGCACGACCAGGACGTCGCCCGCGCCGCCGACGCACTCGCCGAATTGAAAATCCCCCCGGTGCTCGAGCCATGGGCCCCGCCCGCCGAGGGCGACCGCCTGCGCACCAGCATCAACCGGGTGCTCTACCCGCACGACCCTCGCCAGGGCGACCACGGCTTCATGCCCCTCTCATGCATCGGCAGCCAGATCCTGACCGCCCTCAACAGCGACGACGACGCGCACTACGTGCTCGACCTCGGTGCACTGAAGGGCCGCCGCATCACCCTCGGCCCCTTCACATCTGCCGGCACAGCCGTCCAGGCATCCCTGTTCTGACCCCAAACCGCGGCCCGGCCAGCCGGGCCCGAGCCTTCCCGTGAAGCGAGGCAGCCCACCATGGCACCCCACGACGCCGTCCTCGGATGGAACGAGGACACCACCGCCGAGGCCTACGCCGCCTTCACCCGCGACTTCCCCATGTACAGCGCCACCAGCCGCGACCTCGCCCAGCGCGCGCGCCTCACCGACAGTCGCCTGGTGCTCGACCTGTGCGGCGGGGCCGGCACGACCGCTGCGGCCATCCTCGAACTCGCCCCGCTTCAGGCCCGGGTCATCTCCCTGGACAACGCCGCCGCCATGCAGCGCGCAGGCAAGCGCACTATGACCGACCCACGCCTGACCTGGATCACCGCCCCCGCCGAGGACCTCGCCGCCCACGTCCCCAGCCCGGCCGACGCAGTCGTGTGCAACTCGGCGATCTGGAAGACCGACGTCCCGGCCGTGTTCGCCGCAGTCCATCAGGTCCTGCGTTCGGGCGGCCGCTTCGTGTTCAACATCGGCGGTGGCTTCGCCGGAGTCAGCCATCCCGACGAGACTGGGCGTACCGGGCCTTCGCTGAACACCCTGATCCGCCAGATCGCAGCCCGCGACTACGGCTACACCCCGCCGCGTCCCGGCGCAGACACTCCTCCCAAGCTGCCTCTTGAAGCCGTCACAAAGCATCTGTCTGCCGCCGGGATGACCGTCCTCGAAACCGAGATCGTCGCCCAGCACAGCACGATGGCCGAGAAGAAGGCGTGGCTGACGATCCCGGTCTTCGCCCGGCCCGACGGCGGCGACTTCACCCACGAGCAGCGCATGGACATCCTGAACAAGGCGTACGCCCTGACCACGCCCGATACGGCAACCACCACGAGCTGGCTCGTGGTGGTCGCCCAACGACCCAGGGAGGGACGCTGAAAGCCCCGCCCCCTCTCGCTAGCCGCGACGTGACGCACGCCTGCAACCACACCAGCGTCGGGGTGCTCATCGCCTCACCGGCCGGCCTCCTGGTCTTGCGGGCGACTCCCCCGGCCGGAATCGCCCCGGTCGCCGGTCACGTTGACCAGCACGAAAGCCCCGAGCAGGCCGCCCGAGCGGAGGTCGGCCTGGCCGTCACCCATCTGCACCTGCTGCTGACCGGGTGGCGGCACAACCGGTGCCGCCGCCCAGTCCCCAGCCCTGCGGGGCATCGCTGGTGGATCTACGAAGCCCGAGTAGCGTCCCGACCGATCCGGCCCTCCGCGCAAGAGGTACGCATTCCCCGATGGCTACACCCCGACCAGCTCCAGCAGCACGCGCACCGTACGGCAAGGTACGCCGAAGGACACCTGAGCGAAGAGGAGTTCACTGCTCTTGCGCCGTTGTGGGTCTGTTTACTGCTGAATCTCAGTTCCTCACGATCCCCAACGACACCTGGACCTGATCAACACAGTCATCTGAGCGTGGCCCAGCAGTGGAAAGACTCAGCGCGCCGTGATCGAGTGCCCCGCCGCCAGTCCGCGCACGTGCGCGCGGATGCGACCGCGGTCCTCGGGAAAGGCACTCTCCCACTCGTCGTCGAGGGCAATCCATGCCGGGGGCTGGCCGCGTTCCCCACCGAGCGGCAGGCCGCGGTCGACGACAGCGGCGTACGACAGGCCCAGCGTCGGCGACCAGCCGGCACGGTAGGAACGGACGGATACGGCAGCCGGCACGGGCAGCAGTTCGGCCGGGACCCCTGTCTCCTCCACGAGCTCACGAGCCGCTGCGGCACGCGGAGTCTCGCCTGGCTCGACTTTGCCGCCGGGCGGAACCCATCCGCGCCAGCGATGCTTCACGAGCAGAACATGGCTACGGGCAAGGTCAGTGACCCAGACCTCGGCCGCGAGCGGCTCCATCGGCTCTCTGCGAGCCCGTTCCAGCCAGGCCCGAGCGTCGTCGAACTCCAGCGCAGCAAGTCGAGCATCGGCGACCGCCGCGTCCAAGATCATCTGTCCAAGTCCACCGTGTGTCACCCAGCACACCCTATGACGACACCGCATGCGTGCCGGGGAGGTGGCTGGCACCGCCTCTGTGACGACGACCGTCCGAGGAGCACCCGCAGTGCACATGGCCGTGGCCAACGGGTGGGCGCGCGGCACGACGTCGTCAAGTCAGTCAACGGCAAGGGCACCGCAGCGGTGCCCGCATCGGGAAGGAGCACCAGCCGTGCGCAGTGACACGGACACGCGAGGCGCCTGGGTTGTCCTGGGCGGAATCCACCTGCTCAACGGAATCTCGCCCCGCCGCGCGGACGAACCGATCCTGCTCGTCCAGGTAGCGCCACAGGAGGTCTGCTTACCGAGCACCACGGTGGTCATCAAGTGGGACACGCTCGGCGCGTGCCAGGTCAGCGCCCTGACCGCGGATGCCAGCCCCCTGCGAACAAACCGGATCGAGGGCGGGTCGCTGTTCCCCGACGCCATCGCAGGCCACGCCTTGCGTGAGCTGGCCGGCGACGATGCCCCGGCGGGCCTCGTACCGCTGTGCTACCTGTCCGAACACCCCGGCGGTGGCTACCACGTGTACGCGCAGATCCACTTCTACGCCGAGGACGCCTGCTTCGTCCGCACCACCCACACTCCGGTCGGCGAGGGTCCGGTAGAGGCGCTGCGCTGGCTGAATCCCGCACTTGATGCGCATGCCGAGTCGGCGCTCCGGCTCAACAACCATCTGCGGTACTTCCGTACCCACTTCGCCGGCACAGAGCTGGAGTACAAGTACAACCTGGAGGCAGCGGATATCTGGGAAGCCTCCTTGGAACTGCTGAAAGCCCTGCGCCGCGGCGAACTAGTCGACTGCCGACCCGAGTACCGCAACGAGCTACAGACCTACTACACCGAGAACCACCTCTACGACGTCACAGGGCCCCCGGCAGATCTCGGCTACGCCTCCTTCATTCCCACCGTCGACGGCGGACACGTACTGAAACGCAAGTGGTTCGCCGAGGACTCCTTTGCCCGCCGCGAGCAGCTCTACACGGACCTCAAGGTCTCCCCAGACGGCTTTGAGGACTACCTGTGCTCGCAACTGGGCCTGGAGGTACGGGCCATGCCGCCCTTCCGGCGCGTCCGCTACGACGTCCAGTGCGAATCAATGCGCACGGGCCACGTCTATGGGATCTTTTTTGATCACTGCTCGCTCCTGGCGGCACCGGAGGTCGTGCTCTCGCAGTGCGAGATGGAGTACCGGCGCTCGCGCAGCCTCCTGGACCATCGCCAAAGCGAGGTGCTGCGGGAGATGGAGCGTATCGATCGCTGGCTCCTGGGCTATCTGGCCGAGCGAGGCTGGGCGAAGAGCCGCACGTTCTATTCCAAGCGCAGCTTCTTGCGTGACGCCATCGCCGCCCGTCCTGAGCTGATCCCGAATCACTGACCAACCACCAAACCGTCACGTGACGTTCAGATCGGCCGCGACGTCCTTCAACGTCCGCCTGCCGGCCGAAGCCCGCCACAACGCGATCGCGTCGGACCGGAACTCCGCACTGTACTTCGAGGGCCGTGCCACGTAGATCTACACCTTCCAGGATCAACAAGATCCATTGTCAGGTGTGTCCACACCACGGGGATCACCTCAGTCTCTGGGCAACCCCCACCCGGAGTCGGCAGGTAGGTTCGTGGCATGCCCTCGCTGCGCCGCGCCCGGCATCAGGCGCGCAGCCGCTACGGGCACTGACCTTTCCACACTCACAGGTTGATCCCGTTCCCGCTTCGAGACGACCGGGAACAGCCATCTCGCCTGATCTGAAGGGTGAGGATGGTTTGCCCGGCGGGCGGCTTGCCGCGGAATCCGAGCAGAGCGAGACCAGCACCATGGAGGAACACGCGAGCCTTGCGTCCCGCAATCCCCGATCGCGGCGCGACACGGTGGGAGGCGGAGACAGTCATCCAGGCCCTGCTGGGCGACCGGGAGATTCGGCGCCTGGGCGAGGAGATCCGTCTAAAAGAGATTCGGCTCGGGCTACAACTGCGCCCGAAGTATCAAGCCCTCCAGGTCGGCATGACCAGGCGGCCAGGGACCTCAACCACGCCGTTCTCCAGCGGGCTTGCTCCGGCAAGCACGGTCGGTGGGGACGTATCTGCGTCCTGAACGAGGGGCATGAAGCGTCGGATCCGCATTGGGGCATCAACGGTGAAGGACAGCCCGTTGCGTGACTCGGGAGCGCCCCGGAGGACGACTGAGTACCGCATCCTGCGGCGGATCGAACGGCTGCTGGCCGGTCGAAACACCAGGGGGATCCCTGCCCGAAGACGGTTGCCACGGCCTCGTTGTGTGCCGAGCAACCGGGTACAGTCATGAGTCGTCAGCGGGCGAAGCCGAAGCATCCGAGTCCCGCGACCGCGCGAGGAGTCTCCCTGCTGCTCGGCGGGACGGGCCTCGTAGGCACAGGTGCAAATCCATGCGGCTCAGCTCGCCAGGCGCATGGCGCCGCTCCCCAACTCGCAGCGAGCGCTCAGCCGTGCGGCGCAGGCCAGCGCGGCCGCGGCGTACTCGCGACGGTTGCGTTCCATCTGCGGGCGCAGTCCCATGACCACGAGCGAGCCGTACACGGTCGAGCCGCGCCACAGTGGCACGCCGAGCATCTTCCAGTCCGGCAGCGGCGACTGGGTCAGCACGTAGCCCTCGGAGCGTATCTCTCGCATGAGGTGGCTCTGGGGAGCGCCGTCGAGGTGCGAGAGGATCGCCAGCCCGGCCGCATCCGCGGTGAGCGGGGCGTAGCGTAGGGCCACCTTGGTGTCGACGTCGGCGTGGTTGAACGCCGCCTGGAAGTCGCTGCGGCGGCCGTAGGTGTGGTCGAGCATCAGCCGGCCAGGGGTGTCGTCGATCAGCACCGCACTGAACGCCATCGCCACCTGGGCCGTCTGTCGCTGCAGTACCGTGGTTTCGCGGTCGAGGGCGCTGTCGTGCGGCAAGTTGAGGTGGACGCTCGCATCCGGGCGGTGGTTGGCCACGTCGGTGGCGATGCCATAGCGGCCCGGCTTACGGTAGGTCAGGTGCTTGGCCTCCACCCCGGCGCTCAGGATGCGGTGGACGGTCGACTTGGTGACTCCGGACTCGTCGATGATGCGCCGCAGTGGGTGCAGCCCGGGGCCCATGCTGTTCAAGGTCTGAAGTACGAGATAGACCCGGGCGTGGGCGGTCATGCCGTCGTCCACCGTGCTGGCGGCCTCGAAAAGCTCGGTGTCGATCACTGACAGTCCCTCCTGGTAGGCGCTTGCGGGGCTTGATCCCGCCTCACGGGTCCCGCCAAGCACATCTCTACCGTGCGTACGGGATCTTGTGGAGGAACCACCTCTTCCAGGAAGAGGGTCTTCCAGTGCACCCCCAAACACGCTGCGCACAACCAGAGTTGACCACCACCAAGCAGAAGAATCGCAGGTCAGGGCCTGTTCCGTCGGGGTGCGGGGCCCCGGCGGAACCATCGGACGTTGGGGCGCCGAGGCGTGGCCGGGGGTGTCACCCCGTGGCCCCTCGTTCCACGGGCACCCCATGTGACCTGGGGTAATGCCACCTTCTCCCATCGTATGGACCGCGTCCCGCCAGCCGCAATCGGAGATTCAGTTCACGTCCCGCTATGCGACACAACGAGCCTCTTGTCGACCGCAGCCAGGGAACCTGAGCGAGGAGCCATTGCCCCGCCCCAGCCGCCCGGCGAGAGTGATGAAACCCCCTGGCACCGCCAGCGAGCGCATCACTTCCTCGACTCTGGAGCACCGCCCGTGAACACCCACGCGCCCCACCGGGAAGACAGCCCCACGGGGCATCTGGTCGTCCTGGGCAGCGGACCGCAGGCGGAGTGGGAGCATGCCATGCAACGCCTTGCCGCAGTCGGGCCACTGCTTCTCATCGATGCGGAGGCGCCGACCTGGCAGCGCCCTCATCTTGCCGACGCCCGGACCGCCAGCCTCCTCGACCCTCCCCGAGTCCTCGACGAGGTACGAAAGTTCGCCAGCACCCGGCCCATCGCCGGCGTGCTCACCTTTGACCCCGCCCATGCCCGCACGGCCGCTCTGCTGCGCCAGGAATTCGCACTGACCGGACCATCCACCGCGACGGTCGAAGCGACCACCCTGCGCCACCGCACGGCCCAACTCCTCACCGGTGCTGGCGTGGACAACAGCGGAGCCCTCCATGCGGACTCCTACGACCAGGCCCTGGAAGCAGCGCATCAGGTCGGCTTCCCCCTGGTGTGCAAGCCCGCCTCCCCCCGCACGCGGCACGCCGCGCGCCAGGTGACCGGCATACCCGACCTCGCGGAAGCATTCTCGGCGGCCACCGCCGTCACCTGGCCCGGCACCGGCACGGTGATCGAGCCACTGCTCGACGGGATCGAGGCCACTGCCTACACCGCCGACACCCCATCCGGCCCCAGGGTCGTCGCGATCTCCCACGCCACCTTCGACCCGCAGGCCGAACCCGCGCTGCTCCCGGTGGAAGTCGTGGTCGACGCGGACGACGTCTGCGCCCCTGCCGTCGAGGACTCGGCGAGCCGGGCGCTGTCCGCCCTGGGGCACCGCTCAGGCCCGGCGCAGATCCGCATGCGGCTCACAGCAACCGGACCACGGGTCATCAGCGTCACGACCCACCTCACGGACCCCCTGCTGGGCATGCTGATCGAGCAGGTAACCGGGATCGACCTCATCGCCCAGGCCGGCCACCACGCCCGCGGACGGACGTTCCTCATCGACGAGAGCCGCCTCGGAGCGACTGCCGTGCGCTTCCTCCAGGGCCCCGGCCCCACCCCGCTGTTGCCTCCCAACGCGGCAGCACATCCCCACGTCACCCCGTACGCCACCCTTCAGCAGTATCCGGCCGAACGCCGTGTGGGACCCCTACGGCGTAGCGGTCACCTACTCGTCTCCGGCACCGATTACCCGCAGTGCACCGCGCGTTTGCGCAGCGCCGCCGCCGAGATCCGCGCTGCCCGCCTGTCCGCGTAACCGACAAGGAGCCCCGCCCATGTGTTCTCGTTCGTTCTTCACCGCCGAACTCTCCGAGTCCCTGCGCCTGGGCAAGGCCCCGTCCCTTGTACAACGCCCGCGCACGAGGTCACCGACCATGCTGCGGCTCGCGCAGCGGCAGGGCCGGACGAGAGCGAGCGGAGCCGGTTGCCGGGTCAGCTCGCCGAGACGGTGGGCTGACCCGGCAACCACCCGCCGCATCGCTGAAGGCCGGGGACCCCACTGCACCGCTGGGCGCGCCTGAGCGAGAGGATGGCGGCTGCTCGCGCACATCCCAGAAGGGGGCTCACCATGCACAACGCCGTGAACGAGGCACTCGCGGACATCCGGGTCGAGCCGGCCGGGCACCTACTGGGCCGCCCTGAGCCGGGCCTCACGTACGCATCCTGGACCCACCTCCTTGAGCAGCTGGAAGCAACCGGCCGCTCGATCGTCCCGCGAAGCATCCCCACACGGCCGGCGTGCGAAGTCCTCACCTTCCGGTTGCAGAGCACCTTTGGCTTCCTGCTCGACGCTGCGGCACGCTTCCTGGACTCCGGAAGCAAGGAGGACGCCGAGCGCACCGCGCACGAAGCCCGCACCGTCAAGGCCCTGACCGTAGCACCGGCCCTGCGCCACCACCGGGAGGAAGCCCCGCCCACCGGCGGCACGAGGGAGGAACTCCTCGAGCACCGTGTCACCGCCGAGGGCAACGGGTTCCTTGCCCTGAGCGTCGTCGAGCTCACCGCAGCCATCGGCCCGGACCGCAAGGTGCGGGGACTTCTGCCTGCCGAACTACCCCTGGATCCGGCGGCCTTCGTCGTCCTGTGGAATCGGATCAGCGCCCCCGGGCTCATCCTGGCGGGCATGAACGCGGCCCACACTGACGGCGAGCACGGTGCCGCCCTCCTGCAGTCTCACCTCGCCACGGCAGCCCAGGCGCTCGTTCCGGGGGAGACCCGCCACGACTGGCAGTGAGCCGCAGAGCGCTGTCCGGTCCGCGCGCGCGAGCACGCTCAGCAGGTCCAAGGCGCCGCGAGAGCGCCGAGCCGGGCTGCGGAGCTGTCTGCTCAGCCGACTAGGCCCGTGTTCCGCACATGTCATTTCGGTCAAACCGGGCGCTTGTGAAGTTCGGTCGACTCGATCGGATCCGGTCGCTACGCCCTCGCTCTGCCCAACGAGTGGGCGCGGCCTTGGTCATGGAACCGGTCAAGAACGATCGGTCGAGCCCGCGACCGTCACCCGCCGGAGTGACGTGCGGAAGACAGGACTAGGCGGGGGTCAGCTCACCGGTCTCGCGCAGCCGGGCGAGTACCTTCTCCGCGAGTCCGGCCCCGTTGTCGCGGTCGTACTGGCCGACCTCGACGGTGTCCTGGTCGACGACCAGTCCCAGTGAGTGCCCGCGTAGGTAGCGGCCCGTGTGCACGCCGCCGCCCGGCTCGACGTAGCCCTGGCCGGGCTCCGGGAGATCGGTGACGGCCCGGGCCGTCATCGTGTCCAGAATCTTCTGGGCGTCGGCGACCGAAAAGATCGTGTGGGCGAGCGGAGCGCGGGCGCCCATCCCGAACGGCTTCGTGTGGTTGAACAGCGCCGCCAGCACGGCGGCTGAGTCCATTCCTTCGATGCTCTGCTTCGACATGGACTACAGCCTCCCACCGCGGCCGGCCCCGGTGGTCTGCTTCCCGTGGCCGGCGCCGATCGGGCCGGACCGCGGTGAGGACGGCGGGCGGCACCGCCACGGCCGAGGAACGGCAGGGCTCGACCACGGGCGGGAGGCCGCCGTGGTGCTGAGCGCTTCCCACGGAGATGCTCGCCTTCTGCGGCATCCTGCGGCGGCCAACCCCCTGGCATGGGGTCGCGATCCCGCCACGGGATACGGCGCCTCAAGTGGTGGTGCCGGGCCCCGGTCAGTAGCCCCCAGCGGGGCTACCGACGGTTGCGGCAGTCCAGCACCGTGTCCTGAGCCCCCGTTGCCCCGACCCCAAGCTGAGGACTACCGTGCCCACCCCTGCCCTGACTACCACCACGACACAACAGGCTGCCGCCACATCCGGTCTCACGCACTCCGACACCCAGACCGTCACCCGCGCCGCGACGCTCGATGACTTCGACGCGGTGAACGCGCTCCACGAACGCTGCTCGCTCGAGACGCGCTTCTCCCGCTACCAGGCCGCTCGGCGATCCCTCCGCCTCGCCGAGTTCCATCACCTGACCCGCCCCGACCGCAGCCTCACCTGGGTCACCCATCCCGAAGACGATCCACACCAGATCGTCGCGACCACCAATCTGGTCCGTACGACCGAGGCCGGTGAGGCCGAGCTCGGCATCATGATCGAGGACCCGTGGCAAAGCCGGGGCCTGGGCACCTCTCTGGTGCAGTACGCCCGCACCCAAACCCGCGACTTCGGCTGCTCCTCGATGGTCGTCATGACCGGCTCCGACAACGTGCGGATGCTCAAGATCATGAGGACGCTCGGCGCCGTCCCGCCGGCCATCCACAGTTCGACCGTCGACCTCACGGTCCCCGTTGGGTAGTCCGATGGACCTCACCATGGCAGCAGAACCTCTGCACCTGTCCCGGCCGGACGGTGCGCGCCTCGCCGTCTACCGGCGTGAGCAGAGCGCCACACCCGACGTGACGCTGGTCCTGGCGCACGGCTGGTCGGCCTCCTCCGCCGTGTGGGACGACGTGATCCGCCACCTCCCGGTAGACGCCCGGGTGCGGCTCCTCACCTTCGACCAGCGAGGCCACGGAGCCTCGACCCAGGGCCGTACCCCAGCGGGCATCGACGTCCTGGCCGACGACCTGGAGGCCGTGCTGAGCGCCTTCAGCGCGGACACCCCGGCCATCGTGGCCGCGCACTCGATGGGGTCGATGAGCGTGCTGGAGAGCGCCGCGAGAGGCGCGCGCACCAAGCCCGCGCAAGATCGCGGGCCTGCTGTTGGTCAGCGCCAGCAGCGGCCAGATCGACCTGCGCCTTGACGGACATCCGCCCCTTGCCCGCGCCGTGGGCAGCGCGCGCACCGCCATCGCCGAGGCCTGTACCCGTGCTCCGCGCTCCACCCGCTACCTGCGAGATCTCCTGTCCCCTTCGGCGACACCGCGGCCGGCCACCGACGTGGCGGCCGCCTGGTTCCGGGCGATCTTGGACTTCGACGTCGCGGGCCGCCTCGCCGCACTGGAGGGCACCTCTGTCCACCTGGTCACCGGGGCTCAGGACCGGGTCATCCCACCCGTCCACACCTGCCGACTCGCCGCCGAGCTCGCCCACGCGCGCGTCCACGTGGCCGAGGGGGCCACCCACCGGGTCCCGAGCGAGCAAACAGCCCTGTTGGCATCGCTCTTGATGGACCTGGTCGAGCGCGCCCGCGACCAGCATCCCGCTCCGCCACGCGACGCGGACGGCATCCTGCGGGCCGCCGCCCAGCTGCTGTTCACCATGCGGGCCGCGCGGGCTCGGCGGACGCCTCCCGCGGATCGAGACCTGGCCCGCCCGACGCCCCGGTACACCGACACGCGTGGGGCAGGAGGCACTGATCGATACGAGGCAGTAGTGTCATGTCCCGGTAATCGGGGAGGGAGTTGAGTCTTGATGCGCATCTCAACGGCCGGGACACGACGGTGGATGCTGGCCACCGCTCTGTGCGGCGTACTGATCACAGGGTGCAGCAACGGCAGCGGGGGAGGAGGCGGCGACGCGAAGCCCCAGGCCAAGCCGGCGGCGGAACCGAAGCCTCTCGCCGAGGGTGCCTTGCGCCCTCTGCTGCTCTCGCAGGCGGACCTCGGCACTGGATACGTCCAGGTCCAGGAGAAGTCCGACAGCGGGAAGTTCGACGACGTCTCGGTCCAGGGGTGCTCCGCGCTGGAGAAACTGGGGCAGAGCGGCGACGAGACCATGTTCGCCGCGAAGGCGGAGACCAGCTTCACCTACGATGACACGGACGCCACGCTCGGCGAGGAGCTGCACAGCGACCGTCCCTCGGTGCTCTCCAGCAAGCTGCGCGGATTGTTCGGCGCCTACACGTCGTGTCCCACCTACACGATGACGGCAGGCACTACCCCCATCGAGGTGAAGGTCGCAAAGTCGGCCACCCCGGAGCTCGGAGACGAGCAGTTCGCCTACACCTCGACGATGGAACTGCCCTCCGGAGCGCAGGTGCTCAAGACGATGGCGGTACGCAAGGGCAACGTCGCGGTGATGCTGGTGGGCGCACCCGCCCTGGTGGACCGCCACATGAAGACCGCCGTCGGCAAGCTCCCCGCAGGCAGCTGACCAGGCCCGGCGCCGCGGCGGCCACCAGACAGATGGTCTACGCGGCGGCCGGGAACTCCTCCAGGAGCTTGGCGCGCTGTGCGGGCCCCAGGCTCTGCACGCGACGTCCCTCCGAGATGCCCAAGGCGTTCATCGAACGGGTGGCGCGTACCTGTCCGATGCCGGGCAGCGCGGTCAGCAGCTGTCGTACCGGCATGCGGCCGACGACGCTGTCGGACCGGTTCAGCACCTGGACGAGCGTGAGAGTTCCGGCCTTGAGGCTCGCCCGGACCGCGCTGCGGGCCTGACGGGCGAGGATGGCCTTCTGGCGCGCAGCGTCGCGGTCGTCGTTGGTGAGAGTGGGAAGGGCCATGGTGTTCCTTACGCTGTGAGGTCTCGCGCTCTCGCGGACCTCGGTGGATCGGGCAAGCCACCTGCCCGGGCGGTCCCGGACGAGACCGCAGAGCGTGGCGGCTCGGTGAGTCCTACCGAGCCGGCTCCGCCGCCGCTGTGGTGTAGGCGGGGATCTCTAGCGGCTCGATGTCGTCGTAGTACGGCACGTAGGTGTGCCGTCGCTACACGAACCAGTACACATAGCCGCCGCCGCGGATCAGCCCGAGCAAGACGCGGATGTCAGATCGCTGATCATCATCTCTCCATGAGCTGCTCGGAGTTGGTGTGCCCGGGGGAGGCGAAGTGCTGCCCGATGCCGCAGCTGGCTCCGGTGACCATGGCTGTCGACACGGGTCAGGCCGCCTGGCGGTAGCGGGGGAGCAGGTCCTCGCGCAGCGAGGCGAAGACACCGATCGCCGCCTCCAGCACGTCGGGGGTGTGCGCGTCCGTGCACGCGATCCTCAACTGGTAACCCTCGCAGGCGGGCGGCAGCACGGCGTTCGTGTAGACCCCGTGGTCGACCAGAATGCGCTGCGCCGACAGCATCGCAACCTGGTCGGGGAACCGCACCCGGAGGACCGGACTGGCGCTCCCGGCTACGTCGTACCCGAGCGCGTCCAGCGCCCGGCGCAGGTGCTCCGCCGCCGCCAGCGCGTCAGGCTCGGCATCGGCCCGCCGACGGATCTCGCGCAGCGCGGCGTGCGCAGCCGCGGTGTCGGCCGGACTCAGCCCGGCCGAGAAGATCTGCGGCCGAGAGGTGTGCCGCAGGAAGTCGATCGTCTTGGCGTCGGCCAGGACCGCACCGCCCTGCGAGGCCAGAGACTTGCCGAACGTCAGGGTCATCAGCGGCACCCGGCCCTGCATCCCGGCCTGCTCGATCACACCGCGGCCGCGCCCGAACACCCCCACCCCGTGAGCGTCGTCGACCAGCAGCGTGGCGCCGTACTCCTCGCAGATCGCGACCAGCTCGGACACCGGAGCCAGATCACCCTCCATGGAGAACACCCCATCGGTGGCGACCAAGACCGACTGCGTCGGTGCGGCCGCCAGCTGCCGGGCCAGATCACCGGGATCGTTGTGGCCGAACCAGCGCACCACCGCGCCGGAGGCCTTCGCCAGCCGCGCCCCATCGATCAGCGAGGCGTGCGCCTTCTCATCCAGATACACCAGGTCACCGCTCCCGGCCAGGGCGGACACGACACCCAGGTTGGTCATGTAGCCGGTGGCGAACACCAGGGCCGCCTCGTAGCCGAAGAAGTCCGCGAGGTCCGCCTCGAGCTCCTCGTGCAAATCGAGGTTCCCGTTCAGCAGCCGGGAGCCGGTCGCGGACGTGCCGTACAGGGCGATCGCGTCCTGTGCGGCACCGATCACCTGCATATTTACGCTCAGCGCCCGGTAGTTGTTGCTGCCGAGCATGCAGACCTCGGCGCCGTCCAATACCGCCTGCCCACCTTCGGCAGGGCCCTGAAAGGCCGGGTAGTACGGGTAGAGCCCAACATCGCGTGCCTCATCAGCCCGCATATAGGCGCGGCACTTCTCCAGCAGGTCCATCAGGTGAGGTCCGATCTGTTGCGCGGGTCAGCCGAGTAGCGGCACCACCGTCACCCCGCCGCGCGCCGCATGGGCTCACCGGCCGCGAAGGTCCCACGCCCTGGCGCCGCGATTTGCTGCTGCGTTCCGCCCCACGGGACACGGCCGCCCGATCACCGATCCGACGCCACCGAGCACCCCGCCCGCGGTCCGACGGCATCATGGGCGCCGAGCTCTGGTGACCGTGCGACATGGTCCGCGCCACGGAACCCACATGAAGGTCGTCTCCCACAGGGCGGCGCCACCGGCACCAGCGCACCCCAACCTCCCTCATGTTCCCCGCATCCTCAGACCGAGCCCGTCCGGCCCTGCCGCGGCCGGCCGCGCAGCACACGCCTGCGCCTCCAACTCCCTTCTTAAGTTTCCAAGGAGTAGCGGTGGCCCATGACGGTGGTCGAACGCCTCGCACCCGACGATGCCCGGGGCCGCTGCACCGACATCTGGGCCTCCACGATGGGCATCTCCGCTCTCATCGCCCCGCTTATCAGTTCCGCCGCCCTCGATGCCGGCGGACCGGAACTCATGTGGACCACCAGCCTTGCCCTGGGCGTCCTCGCCGCCGTCTGCCTCGCTCTGAAGCGGCACATCGACACCCCCTCCACCCCACGACGCCCGACCCTGCGGACCTGGACCTCGCGCCCACCCGCGCGTGCCCCGTTGCCCGGCTAACGCAGGCGCTCCCTACCGTCCCCTCGCTCGCCCTGCCGGACCGACCGGCGGTACCGACACCGATCGCCCACATGGGGTGCTGTTCCGCCACGCGGAACAGCACCCCCGAACGCGGAGCCGAGAGGTGAGACGCGAAGGCCCGAGCACAGTGCCGGGGCCGCGCGGTCTGGTTGCCTCCCCCCATGAACGCGACTTGGCGCGGCACAAGCCCTCCACCGGAAGGACCCGCGCCCGGCGCGCCCGCGCGATTCGACCAGGTGCTCGCGCGCGCCCGTGCCGACAACCGGGCGGCCCTGGCCACCTACCTGCCCGCGGGCTACCCCAACCAGGCCCAAAGCCTGCGGATCCTGCACCGCCTCGCCGGTGTCACCGACGTGATCGAACTCGGCTGGCCGTTCAGCGAGCCCACGCTCGACGGCCCAGTGATCCAGCGTGCCGGCGCCCAGTCGCTCGCCGGCGGATTCCGCGTCCGGCATCTCCTGGAGATCATCCGGTCCCTGGCCACGTCACCGGCGAGCGTGCTCGTGATGGCGTACTTCCCCCCGCTGTTCAAGTACGGGCCGAGCCGCGCGTGACCTGGCGCAAGCAGGCGCCGCCGGGGTGATCCTGCCTGACCTGCCGATCGAAGAAGCCGACGCGTGGCTCACTGCTGCCCAACATGTCGGCCTGCACACGGTGTTCGTTGTCGCACCCTCGACAACCGACGCCCGCCTCGCCCACATCTGCGCCGCCGCCAGCGGCATGCTCTACGCCCCCGCCGTCGCCGGAGTCACCGGCTCCACAAGCCCCCTCCACGGCGCGCTCCCCGCCTTCGTGCAGCGCCTGCGGGCCGCGACCGACTTGCCCATCGGCGTCGGCATCGGCATATCCACCCCCGCCCAGGCCCCGATCGTCAGTCGCATCGCCGACGTCACCATCGTGGGATCCGTTCTCATCCGCACCATGGACGCGGCACACGGGCCCCGTCAGCAGGCCGACGCTACGGTCAACCTCGCGCGCACCCTCAGCGCCCGACTCCGTCGCCCAGACACCCCGCGGGCCGCTGCATGAGCTGAAGGCGCTACCACCCCCAGGCGTACACGAACGGGCTCCAGCAGCATTACTCGGCTCCGCCAACCAAGCGGAACACATCAACTTGACAGACATCCCATGAGCTGGAGAGTCAAACGGCGAGCGCGTGAGCCCAGGGGACCAGGCAGTCCCCTTCCCATCGGCGGCCCGTCGTTCAGCTCGAACGGATGCCCTAGTCTCGGCGGGTGACGCTCTACTTCGACCCGGTGGCCATCCTCGGCAAGGACCGCGATGCCTTTCGGGGCCGTTGGGAAGACCGACTGTGGCTCAACGTCCCCGGGCCCTTCTACGGCGGGGAGACCGACACCTGCTGGACGGGACGGCTTTCGGCACCCGCTCACGTCCTCTATGGGGGCGAGTACCTCAGCGAGTACGTCTATCGCCAGCCCAGAACGCCTGCGGACACGGCCCTGCTGGTCGAGGCGGCAGACAACGACCCGTTCCTCGGGTACGGCTGTGATGGCGACTCGCGATGGATACCGGAAACGGTCCGGGAGTGGTGGCGTAACCGCAGCCAGGTCGTGCAGTACCTGTCCGATCAGCGGAGCAAATGGGATGAGAGCGATGCCTGGGCAGGCCAGGGCATAGCCGCTGCCGTCCGCGACTTCGAGCTCTACATCGCCGGTGACCTGGCAACTGACCTGCGGATCTACCTCTACTGGCTGGAAGAGCGGCGGTCCCCCACACCCGTTGACCGGTTGCCCGAGCTGTAGCGTCACGCGGCGAGTGCGTGGGCTCGCTGGGACCAAGCTGTCGCCTCGTCGTACGGTGTACCGGCTTTGAGACAGCCGTGCAGGATGCCGACGAGCCGGTTGGCGAGTTGGCGCAGAGCGGCATTGAATTCGATGCCGCGAGCTCGTTGCCGCTCGTAGTAGGCCCTGGCTCCGGCGGAGGCCCGCAGTGCGGAGAAGGCCTGGGCGATAAGGGCGTCGATGAGCCGGTCATTACGGACGTACCGGGCGGTCACGACCTTCTTCCTGCCGGAGGCGCGGGTGATCGGGCTGGTGCCTGCATAGTTCTTACGGGCCTTCGCACTGGCGTAGCGGTGCGGGTCGTCGCCGAATTCTGCGAGGACCCGGGCGCTGAGTATCGGGCCCAGTCCGGGCTGGGAGCGGATGATCTCAGCGTCCGGGTGCTGGCCGAAGAAGTCCTCGACCTGCCGGTGCAGGAAGTTGACCTGCTCGTTCAAGGTGACCATCAGCGCGACAAGAGCGCGCACCGAGTCAGCGTAGGCCGCGGTCACAGCGGCGGGCTGGCCCAGGTGTTTGGCACGCAGGACGGCCTGGATCTTGGTGGCCTTGTCGGCGATGTTGCGTCGGCGAGCGCGCTTGAGGACCGCACTGATCTGTGTGGTCGTCAGCTTCGCTGCGGTGACCGGATCAGGCGCTTTGGCCAGCAGCTCCAAGACGTCGGGGGCGTCCAGGTCCTCGAACGCCTCCAAGGCGGCGGGGAAGTAGTCGAGCAGGGCGTGCCGCAGCCGCTGCATGGTGCGGGTCCGCTCCCAGATCAGGGTCTTGTGAATGCGCGTTACCACCTTGACCGCTTCAGCGTCGGCAGTGTCCCCGGAAACCGGGCGCAGTTGGTGGGAGTCGGTGCGCACCATGTCGGCGAGCATGTGCGCGTCGGCCGCGTCACTCTTGGCCCCCGACACCGCCAAGCGTTCCCGATACCGGGAAGCCTGCAGCGGGTTGACCGCGTACACCGTGTAGCCCGCGGCGATCAGCGCCTGCACCCACGGGCCCCGATCGGTCTCGATCCCGATCACCACCTCGGCCTTGCTGTCCTCGCCGAGCTCGGCCCCGATCATCGCGTGCAATCGCTCGATGCCCGCCACGCCTTCCGGCAGCCGAGCCTTGGACAGCCGGCGACCTGTGGCGTCCATCAGCTCGACGTCGTGGTGGTCCTGGGCCCAGTCGTCCCCAACGAACAGCAACTCGTCCTCCGTCATCGACCTCGATCGGCAGCAGCCCGCAGGAGAACCATCAGCGACCTAATAAGGCTGTGCTCACGCCGCAATCGGGCGGGCACGACATCCCATCAGCGATTTCGCTCCTGGCCGACCGACAGGGGCACGATCTGTCAACAGGACTCGAAGTCCAGGGAAGAAAGAGTGCTCACCCGTCGGCGGCTACCAGGCACCGAGTCTGCCGGATGGAGCCTCGGTAGGTCTTATTAGGGAAGTTCACAGGCGCGGGGCGAAGTGCGAACGGGCGCGCCTGTGTGACGTTGCGAGTTTTGCCGAAGTGATCGACTGATCCGTGTCGCACCGCTTACGCTGCGTGTCGGGGAGTGTCAGGGGGGCGTGTGGCTGATCCGATTGAGACCGTTGCGCCGGACGATTCGGGTTCGGTCATGCTTCGGCGGTATGAGTACCAGGTCCATGTGGCTGCGCAGGCGGTCTTGGAGATGCTGGCCGACCAACGGGTTGACCACGTGACCTGCGAGCACATCGAGGATGTGATCGTTGCCCGCACCGACGACAGGGCGATTGCTGGTGGAGGTCTCCTCTGGGACTTCCATCAGGTCAAGACGCGAGATACTCCGGTGCCTTGGGCTTCCCTCAGACCCCTCACACATGTCGCTTGACGTCCTAAGCGCTAGATCGTGCACGCTTCCACCTGGGAGCGCAGGGGACGAACAGCCCACTGGCTACGGCGCGGTCTCAACATCTGCCTCGTCGACCCAACGAGCCAGAATGCTGAAGGCGGCCAGTTGTTCGAGCGCCTGATTCTCCTCCAGTTCGTGATCAAGCTCGTGCGCGATGGGGTTGCGGATCGCCGAGTAGACGCCGCGGGCAAAGCTGCCCGCACCCTCGTGACGGCTTCTGAAGGTGTCGCTGCCGTCGTCGGCACCCAAACGGAGCCGCGGGTGCCCATGGATCGGCGGCTTGGTGGAGAAGGCATCCCCCAGGAGCTTTGCCTCGGAAAGGTCCCTTCGCCCCAGCTTTGCCTGAGCCTGGGCGTTGACGGCCTTGCCGGCCATGCCTACCGCTTCGCGGAAGTGGCCACTGCCCCAGAGTCCCTGGACGCTGCCCCAGACCCAAGGGTGGAGCGTCGCCGCATCGAGTTGAGGGGCACCGCTTCCGAGATTTTCAATCAGCTCCTGCTCAGCTTCCAGCTGAGCGATGGACCGATGAGCGGCCTCCCGCTCACGCCAGTACGGCTGCCTTTTGCCCTCAGGCCAGTCAGCTATTCGCCACCCGGGCAGGACTCGATCCAGGATCTGCTCAGTGATCTGGGCCGCTGCCAGGACCTCGGCTTTGGACTTGTCGAGTTTGTAGTGCCCAAACCCGACGGACTGCGGAGGGCTTGGCACGTAAGTGATGGACGCCGTCTCAAGGAAGGACTTGAGCTTGCTGATCGCCCACTCGCGATTCATCTGGGTCATCGCCCAATGATCCATGTTTCAACGGCTAGGAGGAGATGGTTTTCACCGCATCGGCAACACAGCCAGGATTGACACGGAAGGGGAGTTGCCGGGCGTTCGGGAACTGGCTCGCCGCCAAGCCGAGCGCTACGGAATCCCGTTCCTCGTCGTGACCCCCGGCGGCGGCTTCCTGGGCATGGTCGAGAACCGCCAGCAGTGGCCTGACGCCAAGCGGCGACTCCTCCACGCTGAAGCGCGACCCCACTGGGCCTGTCATCACCGCCTGGGTGAGGGAGCTCGGCCTCGACCGCCAGGCCATCGTGCTCAACGTCATGGGCGTCCGCGGCGCCGAATCCACCTCACGCGCAGGCACCTCCGGGCAATGATGCGCCGGCTGCAGACTAGCCCTCGGCAACCGTACGACGAGCGCCAACCGGCTCGTACTGGCCTGGAACATCATCCACGAGCTGTCCGAGCAGGAGGTCCACCAATAGCATCGCCACCAACGGCCTGGAGTACCACGCCATCTACGACACCGGGCTGCCCCGACTCTCCTGCGTCTACTGCGTCCTCGCCGGACCGGACTGGCTGATCCTGGCCACCCGGATGTGCTTCGCCCTCGAGCTGCCGCTCCCGGAGACCTACGCCGCCCTGGAACGACGGATCGGCCACAGATTCAAGCAGGACTTCACCTTGAACGCCATCATCGCCGCAGCCCGCATGCTGGACGCACTCGACGGGCCCGTCACCTGGCGCCGCGGCGACGCCCTGCGCCGACACCTCGGGCCGGCCGCAACCGACCAGTACCTCGCAACCCTCACCTAGCACCCTCCACTCCGCCCCGTTCCTCACCACCTACCCACGAAACGAGCCCTCTGATGACCAGCTCCTTGACCGCAGCCCCGACCGACCCGCAGGAGACCGACTTCCACCCCGGCCACAGCCCGATCCTCGAGCCGCCCGAGGGACCGGAAAGCGCCCTCGCCTGCATCTGCGGCGGTCTCCTCGAACTCAAGCCAGACACCAAGCCCGCCCAAATGGGCCGCTACTACCTGCACCTGGAGGAAGTCCGACGCGAAGCCCTCTTCGCCTAGAGACCAAGACCAGTCGGCCTCGCCGGCTCCGCGCCCCCCTGGTGGTGCATCCGACATGGGTGCACCACCAGGGGGCGCTTGCGTGCGGCGAGGATCACCGCTGCCGGGCCTCGATGCCGCTCCCGTACATCAGTCGCTTCAGTCGCTCCGTCCGCTCCCGCAGCACCGCACCAATGGACCGGATCCCGCAGAGCGGGACATTGAACCTGATCGCAGTGCCAGCGGGCGGGAGAACTGAGGCAGCAGACGTCTCAGCCCGGACCCGCTCCCTACGGTCGGCATGGCCATCCGCTGAAGCAGATGGTGTCCCAACCGGGGTTGCGGCGCTAACACCCCGGTCAGCCACGGTGATTGAGCAAGGCCAGACAGCCCTGCATCTCAGCACACCCCTACACCGGAAAGGTTCACAACCATGACCACTCCCGCCACGCCCGGCATCGTCACCCTGACCAAGGAGCACGGCGCCGCCGACCTCGACGGCGTGACGAAGATGGGCATCGGTGCCTCCTGGGACACCACCACCGGCGGCAGCGGCGCCCTCCTGGGCGCGCTGCGCAAGGCCCGCGGCACCGACCTGGACGCGTTCGCCATCCTCATGAGCGGCAACGACCCGGTTCGCTTCGCCGGCCTGGACGTGACCGACCCGCTCCAGAACGGTGCCGTCACCTCCACCGGAGACAACCAGACGGGGCGCGGAGACGGCGATGACGAGCTGATCGAAGTGACCTTCGACAAGATCCCGGCACACGTCACCAGCATCGTGTTCGTCTGCGCCGCCTACAAGAAGGGCAGCGACTTCAAGAAGGCCGCGAACGTGTCCTTCAAGGTCTACGACAGCTCCGGCGGTGCCGCGCAGCAGGTGGCCGACATCTGGCCGTCGCTTCTCGGCAACGGCAACGCGGTCGCCGTCGCGAAGGCGTTCCGCGTCGGGACCGCGTGGAAGCTGGAGGTCATCAACGAACGAGGCACCATCAAGCAGGGTGACCAGGACAGCCTGTTGCGCTTCGCGGTCAACAAGTAACGCTACTCTGCTCGACTGCGTGCCCCGCACCCCTCGTCCGAGGAGTGCGGGGCATAGCCATGTCAGGCCGAAGCCGAAAGGAAAGGCGCGGCGAGTGTGGGAAGTGTGGACAGTGCCCGTCACCCCATGCCGACGGGCAGCAGCCCGGCTCGGCCAGCGCCAGGCCACGAGAACGGCAAGGCTGCCCCTCTGGACAGACCGCCCGTGGAGCGGCCAACACCGCCAGGTCCGCAAGCGGGTTGCAGGCCTAGCTACCGGGTTCCCGACGCTCGCTCGAACCGACCGCGACACAGCGCGGCCAGCCGATCGAGTGGAGACCGCCATGCCGTATGCCCCCTGGGTGCTGCACACCCTCGCCGCCTACAACTCGCCTCTCCTGCACCCTGAACCATCGCCCGAGCAGTGGGACGAGCTCTTCGACAGTGCGCCCCCGCTGACCTGGGGTGACTCGGAGAAGCTCCTGGCAGCGGCACCCGCCCGGACCGCGAAGGTCACGTGGGCCGAGCCGCTTCTGGTCTGGCCCGAGGTGGGAGATCCCGCAAAGCCGGAGGCCGCGACACGGATCTCGGCCCACCCGCCACACGAGCTTGCTCAGTGCGCGGTGGGCCGCCGCCGTCCCCCGCTGCTGGTGCCGAAGAGTTGCGCCGCTTGGCATCAGGTGGCCGACAGTCCTGGCAGCCGGTCGAGCCAGGCCCTGAACAGGACCGCTCCCCGGCGCCCCAGGCGCCACCCGCGCCCGGGGACCGCCCCTTCAGGAGCTGAGAAGTAGTGACGAAGACCACTGCTCGCCGTCCCGTTCCCGGGCTGCCTCCCCACGTGGGCCGCATGCTGCGCCGCGCGGGCGCTGTCGCCAGCGCGGCCTGGCAGGGCTGCCCGGAGGAAGGACTCCCGCCGGTACGGATGCTGCGGCAGCCGGGTTGGCTGGGCCACGTTCGAATCTCCGGGGAGCACACGGACCCCTGCGCGGTGCAGGCCGGAGCCGAGAAGGTCACCGACTGGCGATCGGCCTACACCGCGCACGGAGACAAAGACCCCGCCGAGAACGAGTACTTCGGACTCCCCGAGGACCTCTTCGACCCCGAGGACGACAACGCTCTGGACCGCGCGGTGGAAGCCATCGCCCACCTGCCCGTCGTGCTGCTCAGCGGCCTGTACGACGAAATGGAGAACGGACTCGCCCGGACCGAGGCGCAGTACGGGGGCGGTGAGGACCGCTGGTCCTTGATCGAGGCGTACGTCCGGCTCGGTCTGGTCCCCCCTGCCAACGTCCTGTACCCCCCGCACATCCCGGACCCGAAACGCCCGGAGCGGCTGACCGCCTATCTCATCGCGGCCTACCTGCGTGCGGCCTGCCACCAGGCGACCGGACAACTGCGCAGCGACGGCCGGATGGTGCGGCGGCTCCTGTCTCAGCCCCGTACTCCGGTCGCGTAGTCCATTCCGCAGTGCCCCGCCCGCTCGGCCCGCGCTCCACGCGCGGGCCGAGCGCATTCCACCCGCCAAGCGCTTGCGCCGCTTGGCGCCTTCACAGCCACCGTGCCACCCAACTGGGTCCGCGCCCCTGCACCGCCCTGAAGCGTCATCGGCCGGGCGCCGAGGAGCGGCCCGGCGAGTCCTTGAACGCCGAATTCTCCTGGAGGTCTTTCGTGTCCAACGCCGCCCCGTCCCTGCCCGCCTCCCGGCGCCCCACGGCGCCTACGAGGGCCGACGCCCGCGCGGGGGAGTGAGCATGTCCAACCAGACTGAGCGCGACACCCTGGGGGAATTGCTGTTCCGGGAGTTCCACGCCTACGCCACAGCCCTTGCCGAGCACGGCGAGGACTGGGCGCGATCGTGGCCCTCGGCGAACTGGCAACCCCACACCCCTCTGGCCGTCCTGCAAGGCAGGTTCGCCGTCGCTCGCGAGGCCGCAGCAGTAATCGGCGTCAGACCGAGCGACAGCGAGATCACCGAAGAACACCAGGTGCGCCTGGCGTACCGGGCGATGTTCCCCGACGGAGCGCCGGCCCTCATCGGCTGATCCGGCCGGCGCCCCTGCGCCCGGCCTTCACCCCAGCGGCCCCGGCCTGCCTCTCCCAGAGGCGGACCGGGGCCGACGCATTCGCCCACGACTCCCTGCGGACGACCGGGCGACCGCCTCCATGGCCCTGCGGGAACTGCTCCAGCGACACGGCGGCCGCAAGTACCACCTGGAGGGCGAGGTCATGTCCCCCTCCGGCCGTCCTCTGAACAGGGAGCTGTGGATCGTCCACGGGCCGCAGGACTGAGCCCCCCATCCGTGCCCGGGCCCTTCTCGGCCCGGGCACGGATGCGCCAGTTGCGCCGCTTGCCCTTTCGATCCGCACCGTTGCACTCGTCGGACACGCTCAAGCCCGACCCACCCAATCCTGCAAGGAGCCGACATGCCCTTCCGCGTCAGGCCCACCCGCACCACCCAGAACCTCCAGCCCGCCGCGATCGCCTTCGCCAAAGTTCACCGCCGACCACCCCCACCTGTATCTCGACCCGGCGATCAGCTATTTGAAGAGCCTGGGGGAGTAACCATGGAGCTGCTCGACCCGATGCGGGTACACCGTCGCTGCAAGGGGACCGGCGTCTTCCAAGCCGCTAGCGGCCCTGTCAGCTGCTCCCCGTGCTCCGGAACCGGCAAGATCCTGTCCGCTCGCGACCAGCGCCGCCTCGATGCCGAAACCACCCGTCGCTACCGCCTCCTCAAGGTCATGTACGCACGGGCCGAGGAGCGCGACGGCTGCCGCGCCGGCGACATCGACTTCCAGACTCATCAGGGTTACGGCCTGCTGGAGCAGAACGAGCGGCATCGCCTCGACGCCCTGTTCGGCTCGCTCGCCGCCGGACGCATCGACGACGTCATCGACGCCCTGGTCGCCTACGGAAACGCACACACCGAACGGGAGAAGAAGTGACCAAGGGACAGCGGTTCGCGAAGGACATGCGGAAGAACCTCAGCATCGGAACCCGCACGCACCGCTGGAGCAGCAGCACGTTCCCCGGCAGCGACATGCACGAGATGATCCTGGAATCCATCGCCCACGCCACGCACCACGACAGCTGGTACGGCGAAGCACGCACCGAGCTCTTCCGCACCGCGTTTGCGGCCCTGTGCTCCTACGAGAAGCACATCTGGAGCGGGCGCGCCGACGCCGTCCTCGTTGCCTACTGCAACAACCTGACACCCTGGCAGCTGTGCAACCTGCTGGGCGACATGGTCGACGCCAAGATCACCAATGTGGGCGAAGGGGAACGGTTCTTCGCTCAGTTCCTTCAGCGCAACCAGGCCCAGATCTACGCCCGGCTCAACTGACCCGACCCTGGGGCAGCCGACCGCCCGCGCTCGTCAGACCACCAACAACCAGGAGAGAACAACGTGATCACCCCGACCAACCTTGATGAGGTGGGCACGGATGAGCTGCACGCCTCGATGGCCGAGGCCATCCGCGAGCTGCCCGAGGAACATCCGGTGCGCGCGCTCTGGGAGCGCCTGGACGAAATCCTGACGGCCGGTGGCCCCGAGTGCCTCCCCGCCCCCTGGGACGAGTAAAGCGAACCGGGAACGTGAGGAGCCCGTCCAGCCCGACGCCCCCGGTCTTCTGACCGGGGGCGCCGGAGCCTTTGCCGTTCAACCACGGCGGGCCAGGCGGCCCCCGGCCAGCGGCGGCGCCAGAGACAGCAGCGCGGGGTTGACCAGGTTGCTCCGCTCTCCTCCACGGTCCAGCTCCCCGACCCAACAAGGGAGCAACCCCATGCCCGCCACTACGAACCGACACGGCGATGAGCCCCCTGCTTGGCACCTCACGCTGGGCGAGACCATCGACCGCGCCGAACTGCACCACCGCTACGGCGGACGCATTCACCCGAGGATTAGTCCCTCACGCTCGACCCAGAACGTCTTCCTGTTCACCACGCCCGCTGGGCTCTTCGACGGTTGGACAGGCGAGCACGTCCACTTCACCGGCGAGGGAGGCACCGCAGGAACCGACCAGGTGCTCACCCACGGAAACAAGTCCGTTCTGCACCATCACGCCGAGGGTCGCACCCTGCGCCTCTTCCACCAGCGGCCCGACACCATGGCCGTGACCTACCTCGGACACCTCCACCTGGACAGCGACCGCCCCTACCTGTGGGCCGACGCGCCTTGCGACCCCCGCAGACCGCTCGAGATCGCCCGCCGCCTCGTATTCCGATTGCGACCTGTCTTCAGCCCGCCGCCCGCCTTCCTGCCCACCGCACCTCCGGCCGCCTTGATGCCACAGGTGCGCACAGATTCCGCCCCGCGACTCCTCCCGGACCCAAGCCCCGCGCAGCGAGCCGAAGCCAATCTCCTCGCCGCCTACAGCCGATACCTGCGCGCGGTGCATGCCACCGACCTGGTCCACTACGGCGTTCGGCCGGCGGGGGCACTCGCCGAGCTGTTCACCCATCACGACACGGCCCGCAACGAACTCGTCGCCGTCCGCCCGACCTTGGCGCGTACCGCCATCTGGGCGGCCCTGGGTGAACTCCAGGACCTCACCCGGTTCATCGCACCCCGCCCTGATCGCGCACTGCTCCTGCCCAGCGAGCCCGACGACGACCTGGCCGAGTTGCTGCAGCACGCGGACGCTGCCGGGATCTGGCCCGTTGACCGCTACCTCTTCACCCGCACTCAGCCACCGAGACGCGCCGAGGAGCGCTAGCACGGCCGCTCCCTCCGACGTGGCCACTCCACATGCCACCAGGGCCCGCCCCGAGCCGCCGCCCCGGCCGGGAGCGGGCCTGGCCCATGTCCGGACCTGCCAGCGAGCCAGCAGGCCGCAACCCTCACCGCCCTCGTGGACCGGCGGGGTTGCGGGGCTTGCCGCCGGGAGAGCGACTGTGAGCGCGCTGGACCGGCCCACTGCGCCGCGTGGCACGTCACTTCCATCTCAGCGGGGGCCGGTCCAGCTCGTTGCGCAGCCCACCCCACCGCCTTCTACCGCCGACGCGGGGCCCTTGGTCCCGCAGTCCGGCGTCTGCGAAGGGCTCGGGCGCTGGCATGGCACCGAGACAGCACCGTGGCCCGCGGCCGGGCTGTCTCACCGACTGCCTCCTACACCGCACACCACCCCATCCGACATTCCTGGACTCGTGGAGTGCCCCATCATGGCCACCGACTGGCTGCTCTCGCAGAACGAACGAATGAAGAAGCAGGGCATTTTCAACTGGACCCTGCCTGCCGGGGCCGTGCGCCTTGAAGACAAAGCCCCGGACGGAACCACCACCGTGCGACCGGTCAACGTCTGCCCCTCCGCCTCGGTTTGCTTGAAGCATTGCTACGCACTCGGCGCAGACTCCGGATACATCCGCTTCCCGGCCGCTCGCGCCCGGCACCTGCGCAACCTGCGGATGGTGCTGGACACCCCGCTCCGGTGGCAGGAGCGCATGGCCGCCGAGCTGCGCCACCCTCGTTACCAACCCGACGCCGAGAAAGGCAAGTTGGGGCATATCAGGATTCATGACGCCGGAGATTTCTTCGACGATTCCTACACCCTGATGTGGCTCCAGATCATCCGTGGCGCACCGAAGGGTTTGACCTTCTACGCGTACACCAAGGAGGTCAGCCGGTTTCGCCGCCTGGTTGAGCCGAATCCGCCCGCCAACTTCAAGTACGTCTTCTCGCGGGGCGGCAAGGAGGACATCCTGATCGACCCGACGCGGGACCGGGACGCGGACGTGTTCCCAACGCAGGACGATCTAGAAGCGGCCGGATACTCGTCCCAGGCTGCCTCCGACCTCCTGGCCGTACATGGCCCGCCCCGCGTCGGCATGACCGTCAACCGTCCCCGCAAGGACCTGACCGCGTCATTCGGGGAGCTTCAGCGGCAACGGAACGCCGAGGACGCCGCCCGACGCGAGCGCCAGCAGTCGAAGGCCCGCGCCTCCCGCTGAGCTGCTGCCACCCGCCCCAGGCCCGCCCTGCGCCGTCACCACGGCCGGGGCGGGCCCCTGCGGTTCACCACAGCCGACACCGGGTGCCGAGCCGGTTGCCGGGCTAGCCCCAGCCGCGACCAGCGTCGGCCAGACCGGCGCGGCACAGTACCGCGCCCGACCTCTGGAGACCTTCATGCGGTTCCTGATCACTGATGACTCCCGCCGAATCCTGACCGCCATCGACGTACCCGACATCCCCGACGGAGAGGCCGCAACCATCGGCATCGAACGCGCCGACCGGCCCGACCTGCTGTACGTGGGCGCCGACCTGTACGCCGACGGCACGATCAGCGTCGGGCACTGGCCGGACGGTGAGGACTGGGACCGCCTGGTGCACTGCCTTGCAGCGCGAGGGAGCGGGCGTGTGGTACGCGATCGGCACACTCGCCGACCTGGCACGCTTCGTCCCCGCGCCCACGCGGAACATCCTGGTGCTGCCCGCCGAGCCGGACAGCGACCTTGACGGCCTGTGCGCGATCCGGTCGATCATGCCCGTGTGGCCCGTGGACGGCACCGACACCTTCACCAGCCACGGGGCGCAGTCCCGCAGCAGCGAGCCGCTCTTCTACCCCAACGGCGAGCCGCCGCTCTGACCAGCTGCCTCCTCCGGGCCTGCTCCCTGCCGCACCAGCCGGGAGCGGGCCCGCCGCATGCAGTCCCGCCCGCCGGCGCTTGCCCGGCTAACCCGCAGGCAGGGCACCGTCGTCCTGCCGGGCCGCGCCCCGCACGGCTCCCCCTCCGTGCCCCGGGAGCGGTCCGGCACCCGCCCCCGCAACCCTCCCCGCGGCGGTTCCGCCTATGGCACATGAGCAGATCCGGCGCCAGTTCCCGGAGCTGCTCCGTCTCAACCAGGGCAGCTGAATTAGACCACCCGACCTCTTCCTCCCGGGCCCGTCCCGCCGCGAATTCCGCGGTGGGACGGGCCCGTCGCCGTTCCCTGGCGTTGCTCGGCTAGCCCCAACGCCGTTCAGTTAGGTGTGGGGGCTGTTCGTCAAGGCTGGTGAACGAGGCAGCGGAGCTGCTGTAGAAGAGGTCTGTCCTCCAAGACATCCTCACTACAGGAGCTCCGCTGTTGGAACAGGCTGCCATAACAAGGACGGGCGGGGTAGCGGCCGGGGTGTTCGCGCCGGGGCATCTCGGTGAGCTGACCCGGATCGTGCCGTTCGAGATGGTCGACGAGGTGCTGGCGGAGACCGGTGCGGTGCAGCGCAGGGTCCGGCTGGTGCCGGCGCGGGTCACGGTCTACCTGCTGCTGGCCGGAGCGCTCTTCAACGGGCTGGGCTACCGGCAGGTCTTCGACCGGTTGCGCGCCGGGCTGTCGGACCTGGCAACAGTCCGGCCCAGCGGCAGCGCTCTTCGCCAGGCCCGCCAGCGGCTGGGGCCGGCACCGATGAAAGCGCTGTTCCACCTGGTGAGCGGGCCTGCGGCCACGACCGCTGCCGCCGGGCGGTGGCGGGGCCTGAGAATCGTAGCGGTCGACGGCACCCTGCTGCCGGTCCCGGACTGCCCGGCCAACCTCACGGTGTTCACCCGGCAGCGGCTCGGCAACGGGATCTCGGGCTATCCGCAACTGCGCCTGGCAGCGCTGGTGGCCTGCGGGACCCGGACGCTGATCGGGGCCGTGTTCGGTCCGGCCGCAACCGGTGAGCTGGAGTACGCCCGCCGCCTGGCGGTGGACCTGCGAGCCGGGATGCTGCTGCTGGGCGACCGGAACTTCGCCGCCGCCACACTGCTGAACCAGCTCGCCGCCACCGGCGCCGATCTGCTCGTGCGCTGCAAGACCAACCGGAACCTGCCAACGGTGGCCCGCTGCCGCGACGGCTCGACACTGACCCGCGTCGGAGCGCTGACCGTGCGGGCCATCAACGCCGAGATCACCATCCGCACCGCTCAGGGCACACGCACCGGCCACTACCGGCTGCTGACCACCCTCACCGACCCTGCCACCCACCCGGCCGGTGAACTCGTCCGGCTCTACCACGAGCGCTGGGAGATCGAGACCGCCTACGCGGAGCTGAAGTCCACGCTCCTGGGCGGGCGCGTCCTGCGGGCCCGCACCCCGGACGGCATCGAGCAGGAAGTCTGGGCCCTGCTGACCGCCTACCAGGCATTACGCACTGCGATGACCGACGCCACCGACAGCGTCCCGGGCACCGACCCGGACCGGGCCGGCTTCACCACCGCCCTCGCCGCCGCCCGAGACCAGCTCGTCCTGGCCGCCGGCGTCATCACCGGCACCGACATCGACCTCGTCGGCACCATCGGCCGCCACATCCTGGCCCACCTTCTGCCGAGCCGGCGGGTCCGCACCAAAGACCGCATCGTCAAACGCGCGATCTCCAAATACAACGCACGCGGACCCGCCATCGACCGCACCACCTACAAAGCCACCATCAGCATCGCCATACTCACGAGCGGCCCTTGACACCCCCGGCCCCGCCCTAACTGAACGGCGTTGCGGCTAGCCCTGCTCCACGTCACGGTCCGTCCAGCGCCGGGCCGTGGGCACCCACGTGCCCCCGGCACGCTGCGGACGACGTACGCCCCATCACTGGAGACATTGACGTGACCCCTGAAGCTGCCGACTGGGTTCTCTCGAACGTTCTGCCTGCCCTGTACCGCGACGCGGAGGGTGTCGAGGAACTGCGGACCTGCGTATGCCAGGCCCCGCCGTCCGACTGGCTCGGCGGAATTCAAGCACCCGAAGCCCGCCTGTGGGACCGCGACGGCCGAGCCATCGCAGACGCCGGTGGCCTGATCGAGCTCTGGCGCACCGACGGCACCTGCACCCGACGCGGCACCACGCCCTGGACGAGACCACGAGCCTGACCGACATCGCACCCACGCCCGTCACGAGCGTGGGCGATGCACCGCTCCCCACTGCCCGGCATGCGGTTGCGCCGGTTGCCCCGCCGCCAGCCACGGTCAGGACCGGCCGCCAACGACCTGGCCACCCACATCCGTCTGGAGGACCAATCACCGTGACCGACACCACGAGCACCCACCACTCCACGCCCAGGAGCACAGGCCCTGGACAGGAGGAGGCCGACGGCGGCCCGGAACTCGACAGCGCCGACCGCGAAGCAGTGCGAAGGCTCGCCGAACGCGCCGGACTCATCCCCGCCCGCAAGAAGCCGCACGCCGACGGCGGAGCCCGCAGCCACCAAGGCCCGACCAGCGCCCAGGTATGGGAGATCGCCGATCTCCTGGTTGGAGCAGGCGTCACCCTCCCCCTGAACATCCTCGCCGTCATCGCCGACGCTCGGGCGTCCTGGCAGGACGACCTGGGCGGCAAAGCCGCCGCCTCCCAGTACCGGCACTGCGCCCACCACCTACGGCAGGCCGCCGAGACCATCGATCGCGGCGAGGATGCCACCGACGAGGAACAGGACGCCACCGCCGCCATGGCCAGCGCCTACGTCGAAGCCGCCGCCACTCACGCCCGGGAAGCCGACCTGACCATCTGACCCAACCGCCGCGCCCGCCGCCCCGCCCCGACCCCGGGGCGGGGCGGCGCCGTCTTCCCTGCCTCTGTCCTCCGGCGCCCGCCTCGCCGCAGTGCCTGTTGCGGGGCTTACCCCGCCGCCAACCACGGTCCGGCCACCGGCCCGCAGCCGCCCAACCGCTGCGCGCCGACGCCAACTCCCACCATCACGTGAGGACTCGACCGTGCCCAACACCACCCTCAAGTACGACCCGACGACGCCCGAAGGCCAGGCCATCAGCCGCCTCTTCCGCGAATGCAAGAGCATCGAGGACGGCGACGGCGGCTGGAACGGCGGCGACACCGTGGACCTGGTCTGCGACTTCTTCATCCGCCTCGGCATCGACATCAACCGCGGCGACTACCAGGTCGACGCCGTCCTGCCCCAGGCTGTCTCACCCGAGGCCGATCCCGACACCGTCGCCGAACTCCTGGCCGCTCACCAAGAGTTCACCACCAACGGCTACCCAACGGGCAACCAAGGCTTCTTCTACGCCGAACCCGACAGTGACCGCGTCGCCGACTTCACGCTCCTGACCTTCCCCACCGCCTCAGCTGCCCGCGTCCGCACCGCCATGAGCGTGCTCCGCGCGGCCGGATACACCGCCACCGAGCTGGCCCCCATCACCCCCGAGGCCGCAGTACGCACTCTCCGCGTCTACGCCGGGGTGCTCCGCGCCCTGCCGGACGGCGCCCTGACCACCGAGCGCGCCACCCGCCTGCTGCAGGACGCCGGATTCACGCAGCACCCTGACACCAGCGACAGGGCCCAGGTCGTCAGCCACAGCACCCCCACGCCTGTGATCTGGCGCCCCGGCTGGGTCCAGATCGACGTGACTGCTCCGCGTGTTACGGGCCGCGACGCCCGAGAAGAGGCCGCCCGGGCCATCGCCGCTACCCTGACCGACGCCGGCTGGACCGTCGACGTGCGCGGCACCGAGACGCTCCACACCACCCCGCCGCCCGCCGAGCCCACCCCCACGCTCCCGAAGTCCACGCCCGAACCCGTCGGGGAACCGGAGCTGGTCCCGGCCGACGTCATCGCCAGCGTCCACAACGTCCTCGACTACAACTGGACCAAGGAACAGCTCGACTATGACCAGCAGGCCCCCGAGGACCAGAAGGACCACATCGCCAACGACCTGAACCGGATCGCCAGGCACTGGGATCTCTACCGGGTCTAGACCGGCCTGAACAACCGGCAACCACCGGGCCGTGGGCGCACCCCAGGTGCGCCCACGGCCCGGCGTCGTCTCCTCCCCGCACGAGCCATCACGGCAGTTCCGCCAAGCGCCCGCGGCCCACCCGCCCGGTGCTCTTGCCGAGCTAGCCGGCCGTCCCTCCACCTTCTCTCTCGCCCCGCCCAGATGCAGGGCGCCACGAGAAGGGACACCCGCCCCATGACCACACCCGACCTCAATGCCGGAGACCTCCCGCACCTGTCCGCGGACCGGCCCCGCCACCGCTCGTCCACTCACTGCACCACCCGCGAGTTGTTCGGCCACGACGGACAGTTCTTCACGGTGCCCGGCACATTCCCCGGCGGCATGCCCGACCACATCGGCTTCACCCCCGCGGTCTACGCCGTGCTCCGCACTCCCAACCTTGGAACCGGCGAGGACGAGTTCACCGTCCGCGACGTCGACGGCCACCGCCACACCCTCGGAACCCCCGCCCCCGACCGGGGCACCGCCGTCCGCAGTGCCCTGTCCGCTCTGGCTGATGACCGCCGCGCCCACGCGCAGCGGGTCGAGCACAATCGCGTCCACATTCTCGGTCTGGCCCCGGTCCCGCCCGTTCGCATCGGCCACATCGACACGGGCACCTGTGTCGTCCCCGTTCGCTGCTCCTGCCTGCAGGTCGAAGGGCTCGCCGCACACTTCGAGCACGTGTCCCTGGCTGCCGGCAACTGGCTCGACGAGACCCCCACTACGCCATGGGAGATCTGCCCCACCTCCCCGACCCGCGTCACAGCCCCCAGCGGAAGCGGTCCTCTCACCGCAACGTTCCGCAATGCCGAAGGCGCTGCAGTCGTGGAGTTCGAGCACCCGGACGGGCACCGAGAGGCCGTCGCCCTCGCCCGGGTGAACGACCTGGCGTAACACCCATCCCCGCGCAACTGCCGACGCGGCCCCGCCCCGTGCGTACTCCAGCCACGAGGCGGGGCCGCCGCCGCAGGTCCACCCCTGGCCCGGCCCGGTCTCGCCCCGGCGCACCGTCGGCACCCGTCCGCCGCCCACCGGGCGCGGCTCGCGGGGACGGGGAGTTGTGGAGCTAACCCCGCCGCTCCGCAAGGTGCCGTCACCGCCCGGCCAACCCCTCCCCTTCTGGCTCCGGGCTCTCAACTCCCCGGCTCCGGAAGGAACCTCCCACGATGACGGCAGCAACAACCGCACAGGCGGCGACGATAGCGGCCCCCCTGGCGGACTTCACACACACCTCAGTCCACTTCTTCACAGGCGGCAACGGGGACATGCTCGGCTTTACTCAAGCCGGGTACCTGTCCCTGTACGCCGCGAACCACCACCCGGCTTCAGTGGAAACGGCCCGCATCAACTTTCCCGGCCTGTTCGTGAACTCGGCCGACGTGCAGACCATCGACATGCGCTGCGTGCCCTCCGCGCAGGTCCTGGTCGCATCGCCGATCTGCACCGAGGCGTCCCCGGCAGGCGGCAAGGTCGCCCCCCGCAAAGCCGTGGAGCTGGATGAGAACGGCCGCCCGAAGCCGGGCCCGGACTGGCCGCAGACCCGCATCACCATGTGGGAGCCCGTCCGCTACGCCGAGGTCCACCGCCCCATGGCCTACGTCGGAGAGAACGTCGCACAGTTCGGCACCTCCCCGCTGTTCAAGGCATGGCTGCTCGTCTGGGAAGCCCTCGGCTACACTCCGGTCATTGCGTCGGTGAACGCCGCGCACTTGAAGGTCGACGGAATTCCCCCACTGCCTCAGTCCCGGGACCGGGTCGTGTGGTGCTTCCTGCGCAACGACATCGCCGAGGCGCACGGCCTGCCCGATCTTCGGCCGACCTGCGATGCGATGTGCCCCACCTGCGGCCCCGTCGAGGGCATCCAGCACTGGAAGAAGAACCCCGACTTCCCCGTCGGCGAGTACGGCCGCAAGAACCGCCAGTACTACTACGTGTGCCCCAACCCCCGCTGCGGAGCGTACGTCGAGCCGGTTACCCGCGGCATCGGCGACGTCATCGACCCGAGCGTGCGCGGGGACAGGTTCGGCGACGGCTACTTCGATCACTTCGAGCGCGCCTACGTCCCCTATGTACAGGCCACCCGCGACCGAGTCGCCATCGGCCTGGAGCGCTACCGCGGCAAGCCGTTCATCGTCACCCTGCGCAACAACTGCTCGGCCAGCTCACTGGACGAACCGATCGGCACGCTCACCGCGAAGGGCGGCGGCCACCACTACCTCGTGCGCCCGACCGCTGACCTGAGCATCAACGAGTGCGAGTACCGGCCGCTCACCATCCGGGAGAAGGCCCGAGCCCAGGGATTCCCCGACGACCACATCTTCGCCGGAGACGAGGACGACCAGCGCCTCCAAGTCGGCAACGCCGTCCCCGTCAACGTCGCCACCTGGCTCGCACGGCGCGTCAAGGCCGTCCTGCCCCACTGACCTAACCCACCATCCCGCCGCCCCCGCGCCCACCGGTCCGGGGGCGGCGGCATCACGCCTGCCCCCGTCTCGGCCACTGCTGCTTTCCGTGCAGCGCCCGGGGGTTGCGGGCCTAGCCGTCCCGAGCGGCACCGTCTGGGCAGCCGGAACGCCCCGCACGAGCCCTCCTCGTGCACGGCGGCGACCGGCCCCGCCGCCAAATCGCGGCCCCACCACCGCCCCGGCAGCGAAGCCGCCGACCTCACCCAGCCCCCCCTTGCGCCGGGCTGCGGCGCGGCCCACGGGGCAAACCACGCGCGAACGGAGAGAAAGACCCGTGAACCCCACCCGTAAGACGATCGCCACTCGCGTCTGTATCGACGACATGCTCGGCCCGTTCGACTGCACCCTGGACCCGACCAACCGGTGGAACGGCTGGCTGAGTCCCCACTTCGCCCTCGACGCAGTCCGAGCCCTGTCCAACCAGACCCTCCGTATGGCCGACGAGGACGGCTACGACTGCGTCGACACCATCCACGTCATCGAGGGCCGCGCGGACAGTCAGGACACCGTCCACATCATCGAAGGCGGCCCCAGCCGGAACCGCGAAGAGGGTGAGGAGATCCAGGCCGTCGCCGTGCACGTTCCCTGGCGGGGCCTCAGCCGAGGCGCGAACGCCTCGATCACCACCGCCACTCCGCAGTCCCGCAAGACAGCCCGCAAGCGCAAGGTCACCGGCCGAGGCGCCCGCCGCGCGGTCGTCGTGCACATCCGCTGGCAGTACCTGGACGAAGGCAGCGATACGGCCGCCACCATCGTCAGCCCCGACGCCGAGGGCCTGTACCCGATCGGCGGCTGGGAGTGGACATGGCACTTCGCCTCCTGGTGGTGCGCCTGCGGCAACGACTTCGACTGGCACGAGACCCAGTGCCCGTGCGGCCTCACCCGTGACAGCCAGCCGAAGGCGCCACTGGGCACCGCAGGCGTCAAGGTCGGCCAGATCCTGCGCCAGGCGGCGCCCGAGGCTACGTCCGCTCTGATCGACCTCACCGACCTCGCCCGCGTGTGCGCTGTGTTCGCCGGGAACAGCGAGATCGACACAGCCGACGACACCGGCCCCTTCGACACTGAGACGCTCGGCTGGGCCGACGAGGTGCTGCGCATGGCCATGGACGAAGCCGCAGTCCCCGAGGACATCAACGCGTCCGGCTGGAAGCTCGTCCCGGACCAGAAGTCCACCGCCCTGTACCGAGTCACCTTCCCGATCCCGATCAACCTCTGACCAACTAGGGCCCGCTCCGGCCACGTGACCGGAGCGGGCCGTTCGCGCTCCCGGGACCTCGCCACCGCGCGCCACGCCCCCGGCCGAGGCACGGTGCGTGGCCGCCGCGCTGGGGGTTGCGGGTCTAAGGGTGCCGCTCTCGAGAGTGAGCTCCAGCCGGAACGCCTCCGCACGAACCCCCTCCGTGCCCGATGGCGACCGGCCTCGGCCGGGCTGCGCCGCGTGCCCCTCGCCCCGCGGCCCGGCCACCTACCGCAACTACGTCCCGACGCCCCGTACCCGCGATCCAACGGAGAACCCATGACGCTTGCTGAACTCCGCAGAGAGCTCGCCAAAGTCGACCACCTACCCGGCGACACGATCGTGATCCTGTCCAAGGACGCCGAAGGCAACGGCTTCTCACCGCTCGACGAGGTCGACCCATCGATGTACCACGCCGAGACCGAATGGAGCGGCGAGCACTACATGACCGAGGAGGCACGCCAGGCCCAGGACCGTCCCAACGACTACACCAAGGCCCCGGACGACGCCGTGCTCGCCATCTGCCTCTGGCCCACCAACTAGACAATGTTCAGGCCCCCGACGCCCGCCATCGCGCGGCGCCGGGGGCCGTCCCGTGTTCGCCTCCCGGTGTTGCCCGGCTTGCTTACCGGGCCCCCACCGTGGCCCCGCGTCCGGCACCCCTGCCGGACTGCGCGCCGCACGGAAGGACACCAACCACGTGTTGACCCCGCCGCCGGACATGTACCCCGGCTGTACCTGGGCCGACCAGCCCGTCACCGCCACCACCGCGTTCGGCATCGGCTCGGCCGCCACCGTCGAGCCCCGGACGGGACTGACCACCCGCTACATCGTCCACGCCTTCGACCCACACACCCGCACCGCGCTCATCGCCCCAGACCAGAGGGAGGACCGCGCCGGCGTGGTGCGCCCCGTTCCAGACAATCAGCGCACCCGCCGCCCGATCGCAATCGGCGACCTGGACGAGCTACGACTCATTCACCGCCGGACCCGCGACGACATCACCCTCCTGCACACCAACCATTGCCGCCACACCATCAAGGCGGCATTCACCGCTGGCGGCGACCGTGGAGTGCCCGCCCGTCGCCGGGTGTACCGACTGTGGATGCAGACCAGCAAGGAGCACACCTACCGGTTCCTGGTCCGGGCTCCCTCTCAGGAGGCGGCCTACGCCCTGGCCCGCTCCTGGTGGCAGGGCACCCCGAGCTCCACCGGATTCAGCGGCGGGCGCCTGGAGGACGGCGAGACCATCGACCTCCTGACCTGCCAGGGCGCCCGCGACATGCCCATCTGGCCCTACCCCGACCCGATCGCCGATCCGGTCTAACACCCGGCGCCCGCCCCGGCTGTCTGCTCCACGAGGACGGCCGGGGCGGGCGCCTACTCCCATCGGCCCGGCGCAGGGCGCACCCCACGCCTCCCCGACCGCTGCAGTTGCCCGCCTTGCCCGTCACGCCACGACGGTGCCCACCTCGCGGCTGACCGCCGCCTCTCCGAACTCAAGTCCCGGAAAGGGCCCGTCTGTTCATGTTCAAGTACACGCTGCACGCACACGACTTCACCGCCCAGGCCGCGCACCTCTCCTTCGAGCCCGCCTCCACCGGCGAAGTCCAGACCCCGGCTGTCGACGACGCGCACAACCCCACCCGCGTCACCGTCTACACCACCACCGGTGCGGCCGCCGCGCTGCGCATCGCCCAGCGCCACCTCACCCTCATCCACGCCCGCCGCGCCTACACCGATCCCGACCCCGTCGACCGCACTGCGGCCGACATCGTGTACGCCCAAGCCCGCTCCCTCGCCGAATCCCTCACGCCCGAACAGCGCAAGGCCGAGAGCTACAACACCATCCACGGTGAAGACGACGCGCTGCGGCTGGACGCCCTGACCGACGTCATGGAAGAGCGCGGCGAGCTCGACACCTAAACCCGCCCCCGCTCCCGGCCCTCGAACCCCCGGCACCCCTGCGGGTTCGAGGGCCCCTGTCTGCCGCGACGTTGCGGGCCTTGCCGGCCGCCCGGTCATGGTGCGGCCACCAGCCCCGGGGAGCGGTGACCACCGCCCCGCACCCTCGGGCCCGACCTATCCCCACGCCCGGAGGTCCCGCCATGCCCGATTGCGAACCCGCCGTCCCCGCCCTGCCTGGTGCCGGGCACCAGACCCTGCCCCGGCCGGAGGGCGCCGGACACGACACCGAGGATGATGACGGGCTGGCTTGCCCGAACGGCAACCGCCCACCGGAGTGCACCGAGCTCGACCCGTGCGAGCCGTGCGCCCAGGACGAAGACGCGGAGGCTGAGCAGATCGAAGCATCCATGGGCCTGAGCAACCGGACCAACAGCGGCGCTTGCCCAGACCCTGCGGCTACCTACGAAGTAATCGTGTTCCGCACCGAGATGATCGCCTTCAGCCTGCCTGCCGCCTCCGTACAGGACGCCGAGGAGCGCTACCTCCTGGACGGAGACGAGACCGGCGCCGACACCGTCGCGCTGCGCGTCGACTCCATCAAGCGCCTGGACCAGGACCAGGAGCAGACCCGGAACTGACTCGCACCACGCCGGACGGCCCACCCCCGCACCCCGGGGTGGGCCGATGCCGCGTTCACCCCGCCGACACCTGTGTGGTGACGGCTCCTGCTTGCGGGGCTTGCTGGCTGCCGGGCCACGGTACGGGGCACCGAGCGGGCAGGGGTGTCACCCGTTCCCCGCTCGGGCCACCTCACCGGACCAAAAGGATGCAAGGAACACCACATGGACCGTCGCAATGTCACCGGCCTCAACGGCCTCGTCCACGAGGGCCTGTTCAACTCCCACACCGGCTTCCTGATCGACGTCGCTTGTGACGCCAACCGCTACGCGGTCGTGGAGCCGTACACGCCGTTCGACCCGGTGCTGCTCACCGGGGACCCGGCGACCTGCACCGGCTGCCGCGCGCTCCTCGACGGCGCCCACCGCGCGCCCCGCCACCCGGCCGACATCGCCCGCGAGTGCGCACACGCCGTGCTCGCCGACGCCGACAACCGGGGATACCCGCCCGCCCTGGACGACGAGGGCATGCGGCTCGCGTTCGTCCGCCTCGCTCCGGAAGCCGGGGACCTGCGCCCGCTCTTCGAGCGCATGGCCCGGGGCGTATACGACCCGCAGAACTCGTATCGCACAGAGCCGCTGTACGCCCTGACCCGGGAGCACCTGGTCGACACGCTCACCGAGCGGGCTCTGGAGGTGCCCGCCGGTACCCCTGAAGTGATGATCCGGTACACGCGGTACACCGGCGGAGAGATCCAGGCCCCCGTGGGGGTAGGCGACCGGCTGACGTACGACGGGCTCGCCTCCGGCCACTGGCCCACCGGCACGGTCACCGCTGTGGAGGACTCAGGCGTCCTCGTTGACTTCCACAACGGCTTCCCGCCCCGCCACTACAAGCGGCACGAGGTGTCCCGCTGGTTCGCATTCAAGCTGGACCGCGCTCCGCTCGCCGCCAAGTCGCTGGTCACCATGCCGCGTTCCTGACCCTCCGCGATCGCCGCGCCAACACTGGCCTGTCCCCTGTACACCTGGGGGCGGGCCGTTGCCGCGTTCGCCCCCGTGCCCCTGCCCGCCCCCGCGCCGCGCCTGCCGCCGCCGCCCCCGCGTCCGTCGCGCCGCTGCCGTGCCCCGTCCGCCGCGCCTGCCCCGTGCGTCCTGCGTCCGCCCGCGTCCCTGCCGCGTCCGCCGCTGTGCCGCGCAACTGGCGGTCTGTGTACGGGTGTTGTGTGTTTGCGGTGCTTGTTCCTGTTTGTGGCTTTCTCGGCTGGTCCATTCCGGCCGGGTGCTTTCCCGGTGACCCGCATCGAGGAAGCGAGAACCCACCCATGTCTGAGGATGCAGCCCGGGTTGAGATAGTTGATTTGTTCGGTGGCCCGGGAGGCTGGGACGTCGCCGCGACCCAACTCGGCCTGTCCGTGACCGGTATCGAGCACGACCATGCCGCCTGTGAGACCCGCCGGGCCGCCGGGCTCGACACCGTCGAGGGCGACGTCCGCGCCTACAGTCCCTCCGATTTCCCCACCGCGACGGACTTGATCGGTTCACCGCCGTGCCAGCCGTACTCGATCGGCGGGAAAGGCGCCGGGCGCCGCGCCCTGGACACGGTGCTGCACTTCGCGTCCCAGCTGGCCGCGCGCAAAGACATCCGCGCGGGTCTGGCCACCCTGGACGACGAACGCACCGGCCTGGTCCTGGAACCACTGCGCTGGGTCCTTGAGGCCCTGGACACCGGACGCCCGTATCGCACCGTGATGCTGGAACAGGTGCCCACCGTGCTGCCCGTGTGGGACTCGATAGCCGCGATCCTGCGATGCGAGGGCTACACGGTGGTGACGGGCCGCCTGCACGCCGAGGAGTACGGCGTCCCGCAGACCCGGGCCCGCGCCGTACTCGTGGCCCGACGGCACGACGAGGACGACGAGGCGGTACTGCCCGCGCCGACCCACCGCCGCTACGCCCGCAGCACCGACCAGGACGGCGGCAACCCTGATCTGCTGCCGTGGGTGTCGATGGCGCAGGCACTGGGCTGGGGGATGACGCACCGCCCGGCGCTCACCGTCGCGGTCGGCACCGCAGCGGGCGGCCCGGACCCCTCCTGCGTGGGCGGCTCCGGAAGCCGCGCCACCCTGTACGGGGAACGCGACGCGGGCCGCTGGATCGCGGACACCCGTCTGGTGGACGCCGATTCGCTGCCCGCCTACCGCGGCGGCCGCAAGGACATGATCCGGGTGTCCGTCGCCGACGCGGCCGCGCTCCAGACCTTCCCGCCGACGCACCCCTTCCAGGGCACCCGGACCAAGCAGTACGAACAGGTCGGCAACGCGATGCCGCCGGTCTTCGCGGAGGCGGTCATCCGCCGGGCGATGGCCCCGCAACTCGCCGCCCGCCCCGGAGCACAGGCAGCCTGACCTCCAGCCCCCAGCTCCCGCATCGCGCGGGCTGGGGGCTGTTGCCGTACCCGGCGCCCGCCGCCGTGCCCGGCCACCCCGGCTCGTCCGGTCCGCCCGGCCGTCCGGCCGTGTTGCTCCGCTTGTCCCGTGCACCGGCACTGTGCGGTCACCGGGCCGGGGGAGCGGTGACCACCACCCCGCCCCCTCGGCCCCGTCACCAACCCACCACCTAGCCAACCCGGTTGCGCACACCGCGCGTTCGAAGGAGAACCCCGCATGTCCATATCCACCGCCACCGCCACCGCCGCGACCCTGCCTGCCGGGACGCTGCCTGCCGCCCCGGCCGCGACCGCGGCCCGCGCGGCCGCCGCCGACACGGCCGACGCCACGACCGCCGGGCCCCGCCGGTACCCGCATATCCCCGCCCTGGCAGGCAACGCCAACGTCCGCGCCCTCCTCGGCCAGGGCATCCACCCCGCCAGCCGACAGCCCCTCACCGCAGCCCCCGGCGCCGACTGCGGGAACTGCGCCCTCGCCTACCGCATCCAGCTCCCCACCCGCGTCGGCGACGGGGGCGGTGCGGGCAGCGCCGGTGAGCGCCTCAAGTGCTCGAAGGCCCCGATCAGCCGCCGAGGCCGCCAGGGCATCGACCTGCGCCCCGCCACCAGCGACCAGCCCGCCACCCCCGCCTGCACCCTCCACTGCACGTTCGCGGACTGGCCGTACGACCCCGACGGCCACGACCAGACCGCCGCCGACCAGATCGGCACCGCCCGCGACCACGCCGACGACTGGGGCATCTACGCCGTGTACCGGATCTACGGCATCGACCCCGAGCACCAGCGCGCCTGGGTCGAACTCGAAGCCGAAATGGTCCCCTACGCCGCCGCCCCCACCGGCTACATCGCCCGGCCGCCGCACTACTCGCGCCCGGACAAGCCGCACCTGTACCGGTTCTGGACCAACTTGTCCCGCCTCCACACCGCCCAGCTCACCCACGCCGCCGACGCGGGCGACTGCACACACCCGCTCGTCCGCAACGGCCGCATCCTCTCCAGCCGCTGACCACTCCGACCCGGGGCCCCGCCATCGGGGCCCCCGGCCCGTCCCGCGAGCCTGCCCCGCCCCTGCCCCGCTACCGGAGGAAGACTCATGCCACTCAAGCACCACACCCACGCCAGATGCCTTAAGACCCACACCCTCAACCTCCGAACCCTCGTGTGCCATAAGTCCCCCGAGCACATCCACGACAAGAACCCCGTCGTTCGCGAGCACTACGACCCCAGCGCCGAGGAACGCTGGAGCGATACGCCCGACGCATAGAGCCCTCACCGCCGAGGACGGGCACAGGTTCCGCATCCTGCCGCCGGAGCCCACGTCGTCGAAGACCGCCGAGGCACGAGCGGCCGGTCCTGACGAGGCCGCCGAACCGGCTGCGGGTCCTGTGTTCTGACTGTGTGTCGTGTGTCGTGTGTCTGTCGGCCCGGCCTCATGGCGCGCGCCCGGGACCCGGGCCGCCGCCCATCCACTGTTTGCGCGGCTTGCCGGCCGCCGCTCCACAGTGCGCGTGTACGACGTTCTGTGCACCATCCGACCCGTCAAGGAGCATGAGGCCACCCAATGACCGTGACCCGATGGTGTGTAAGCACCCACAGCGGCAAGACCATGACCACTTTGTGGCCCGACCGCTCGTACGCCCCGGTCAACGTCTACGAGAATGGCTGGCTCGTGCGTGTAAACGCCCGTGTACGCACGGGACACTGTCGGACCTGCCTCGGTGCTGGCTGTGGGAAGTCCGAGGTCAAACCGTCCTACGACGGCCCGTACTCGCGCGTCCCCTACGAAGTGATCACACGCGGCCGAATGCTCATGCCTGGTTGGCAGGCGGACCCCGCCGAACCAGTCGCGAACACCCCCAAACCGCATCCCGCCAGCGTCTGACGGTCCACTCAAGACGGTGCGGGGCTTTCTGCGAGATCCGGGAACCGCCCTGCCCAACCGCTCGCACCCTCACCATCAACGGCCCGCCCCTGCTGGGGCGGGCCGTCTGCGTGCCCGACACCGCCCGGCCCGCCCGTGCGCCGGGTCGCTGACGTCCTCGGTATCTACATGGTCCGTGACATGGCCCGGCAAGCCGTACGCAACGCCCCCGCCGTCCTCAAGGCCCGCGCGGAGTATGGGCCAAGGGCCCGCGCCCTGGGCGGGACCCCGCCAGCGGCGTGGCTGACGGGACTGTCGCACCGCCCCAACGTGTTCCGCTGATCGCCCGTGGAAGGCCCGGCGGGATGAAGCCGCCCGGGCCGGTGAGCCGTTCGACGAGAAGCCCCCGCCCCTGGGATGGATCCAGTTCATCGGCGACCTCATATGGGAGGCGACCCCGATGCACGTCGATGCGTGGCTGAACCAGTGGAAGGACGGTGCCCCCCGCTCGCGCGCCCGGCGCCGCTCCGCGCTGTTCTCGTTCTACGAGCACGCCGTGCGTGAGGGCATCGTGCCGGGCAACCCCGTACGCGCGATCCGGCCCGGCGTCTCCTCCGACATGCCCGGCCGCCCGGGGCCCGGGTGGGCAGAGAGCTGTGCGGGACAGAGCCCTGGTACCTGGGCTCCATCACCTCGGACGTGATTCCAGCGTGGCGGCAGTGGACTGACGACGTCGGCCTGGGCCCCCGTAGGGTGAACCGGCTGGCGTCGTCCCTGACTTCGCTGATCGAGTTCACGAGGTTCAAGACCCGTCTTGAGCTGATCAATCCGATCACGAAGTACGATCGGCCGCGCATCGACCCGCACGACGAGACGTCGATGACGCCGATCCTCGAAGTTCCGGAGTTCCAGCGGGTGGTGGACGCGTGCACCACGGCGCGCCAGGCCCTCGTGCCCGTGCTGATCTACACGCTCGCCGGGCGGGTCTCGGAGTGCTGCAACGCCACCATCAACGACATCAAGAGCGTGGGCGGCGAATGCAAGCTCGACCTGAGACGCAAGGGCGGCAAGGGTCGGGATTTCACTCTGCCACCGCGGCTGTGCGAGCTGGCCGACGTCGCCTTCGACGGGCGCACTTCCGGACCGCTGTTCCTCGACGACGACGGGCGGCCCATGGACCGGTTCGCCGTCGACCGCCTGCTCAATCGGCTTGGCCGCTTGGCCGGAGTATTCCCGGGCCGGGAGCTCACCCCGCACGTGCTGCGCGGCTCGAAGCTGACGCACATGTACGACGCCGGCACCAAGCCTGATGACATCCGTCGGTACGCCGATCACTCCAGCATCGCGACGACGATGCGCTACATCCGGCGCCGGGACGACGCCAGGTTGAAGCGGGAACACGCGGCGGCCGCCGTGGCGGTCTACGACCATCTTGTGGACCGATGGGCACCATCCGTCTGACCGTCATTGACGCACGCTCACCCTGGCACGGCCCCCCGGCGAACGAGCTAGACAGTGCTGTCGAGCAAGGCGTCACGGATGCGGCGGGCCACTTTGGGGTGCTCTAGGTAGCCAGTAATTCCATGTCGATTGGGAGTGTCGTTGCGCATTCCGCTGAAATTTTCGACGCCTGGATCAACCGGAAAGTGGTCGTGATCTAGCGGATGGAGCGCCACAACGTCTTGCGGATCGAAGGCGTTGAACCAGTCATCGATACCGTATGGCCGGTCGATGGGCCGTAGGTGGCTGACGATCGCGCCAACCGCAAGTGGTGACCCTAGAGTGACAAGGGTCGGAACCTTCCAGTTCTGCTGTTTCGCATCGCGTTTGAGCATGTTGTAGGCGATCACAGTGCCCAATGAGTGGGCAACGACGACGCATTCCTCGCCCGATGTAAAAGCCGGCCGTACCCCCTCTTCGATAGCCATCTGGATGCCTGACTTGCGCATGTAGCTGTACACATCGCTAGTAACCAGTGCGAGGGTGGCACCTGCGAGACCCGGCACCTTGTCGATGGCACGCAAGGCGGCCTTCACCCAGGGCCAGTTCTGCACACCTTTTTCTATGGTGACGGAGGGGTCTGCAGCGGCGCGGATGTCCGCTTCAGATATGCCATGCGTCTTCACAGCCTCTGCCACGACAGCAGCGAGAAATTCCTGCTCACCTGCGCTCGGCTCCCCGTAGCCTTTGATGATCACATCAGGCGTGGCACCGGGCATGTCCTTCGCCAACCGGTGCAGAGTATCGCCGTAGTAGGGGAAGCGGATTTGCTTGTCCGGCACATCCAGTGTGACGTCCGCGTTGGCTAGTCCTTTGCGCAACGCTTGAACCCACTCTTCCTTCAAGTCGGCGGCGTCTTTGAACTGCTGAGAACGTCCGTGAAGGAGGATAAGCTCGCGCATCACACCACCTCCGACTAGTGGAGAAGCACCGCACGCAACCGAGAAATATCGGCTTCTGCAAAGAGCGTCCAATGGGAGGCCAGCGGAGTCGGCACGTCCGGCATCTCACCCGACGTCAGAGAGCCGAGCAACGCCCACCCCCGCGAAAGTAGCGGCATGAATGGAACCACCGGAAGACCCCAGTCCTCTGAGAGAAGCATGACGTCGAAGAGTATTCTGCTGCCCACCTGGTCGTCTTCCGCGAGCATCCCACCGACGAGGTCTCGGCGCCCAAGGCCTACCAAGGCGTAAGCGAGGTACACCGCCAGTGACGGGTCGTCCCGGCCGTACTTCTGGAACGACTGGACCAAGTCATCGGGGGAAGAGTCTTCCCACCACCTGATGCCAAAGCGTGAAGCCGCAGCGATCCACGCTCGGTGTCTGACGTAACTCTCGTCAAGCGGCTGCCTACGGCCCCTAGTGCCCTCGGTCAGAGGAGCGTACGACACGTCGACCAGCTGGTTGCCCTCGACGGTCATCGTGGCCACGCGGCCGAGCAGCGCGGGCACGATGGCGCAGTGGCCGGACGAGAGATGCAGCAGAACGTTGCAATCGGGGCGGCCGTCGTCGAGCCGTACCTCCACGAGCCCCTCCGCCGCCTGCTTAGTCTCTGCCTCGCCGGCGTCCACCGCCTTGACAGTCGTACCCTGCACGTGCACAGCGGCGGGTGAATAGATGTCGCCGGGATCGGATGGGTGCGCGAGGCGGCCGGCAGCGTCAGTGGCGTCATCGAGCGCTGGATCGGTTGGCGGCGTGGTGGTCGTCGTTTGGGTGGCGTCATACTCGCTTGGCGCGCCCAACTTGCGCGGTGCCGAGATCCTCGACAGCCACGCAACTTGCTGGTCAGAGGTGACCTTGCCTTCTGGTACCTGTTCGGTCATGGGCGCCTTCAGATCGAGAATGCGCTTGCTCACGAGCCTCGGGAGAGACTTCTTCAGCGGGTAAGGGCGCACAACGTGGAACTCCGTGTCGCGGTTCTCGACACGTTCAAGCAGCTCAGAGTAGTCGCCGTCCAGCGCCTCGGCGAGAACCTCCGTGTAAAGAGCGCGGTAAGAACTGCTCGACTTCTCGGGATCATCGATCTCGTGGGCAGCTTCGCCGAGTCTGCAGGCGTAGAACTCGTCCACACTGGCAGCTAGCCCGCTGACTGGGCGGTTCGGAAAGATCGAAGATCCCGTGACGTTGTTGGCCCTGATGCTCGTCGGCGCCGTGCGGCACGCGTCTGAGATCAGCACCACGTGCGGCACCCGGCACCGCTCAGCAAGAGCTGCGCTGACCGCTACGTTGACTGCCTCGTTCGGATTGTCGGGAGCCTCCGAGAGCAGCCAGTACTCACTGTAATGGTTGTTCACTCCGTGTCCGCAGAAGTACACAATAAGTTGCCCAAGGGACCGCCGGTCCACAAACGATTGCACGGCGTCGTAGACAGCCGTCGCCCGCACGACTCCGCCGTCGTTATCAGAAAGAGTCTCGACGAGGTCATCGGGGATGTTCTGGCTGCTCGCCCAGTTCCGCATGGCAGTGATACCAAGATCCACAGCCTGGAGTTCGACCAAATCCCCAGATCTGTGCACCCCGATCAGGATGACAGCACGCTCCAGCTCCATGCCTTCTCCATTCGCGCACCCCTCTTCCGACCGTAACGCGGATCATGAGGAGGCACCCGGCGAGGCGACGCCTGGCCGCGCTCCGGGGCGGTGCGGGCGATCAGCATGCCCGCTGTACATCCCCGGCCCCCGATCCCGCCTCCCGCGCGGGAGGCGGGGGCCGCGCCATGCCCGCCGCGCCCCGCCACCCGTCCGGAACTGGTCTTTGCGTCGCTTGCCGGCCACCGGGCCACAGTGCGGCCACCTACCGGCCCCGGCAGGTGCGGTGACCAGCCGCCCCCTGCCGCGCCGCCCAGTCGTTCAGCCGAGTCGAGGAGACCGCGCGTGACCACTTCCTCCCACGTCCAGACATTCCACTACGGAGCCTGGGTGTTCAACATCGACAGGGCCCTGACCATCGTGGAGCAGCCACACCACGACCCCGTGTCGACCTCCGTCGCCGCCTGGGCAGCCGCCTACCACCTGAACCAGCTCGGCCCGGACTATCAGGGCGCGCTGTGGTGCCCGGTCTTCGGTCCGGACCAGTCACATTTCAACGTCGAGCACGCGATGCAGACCGACCTCGACACACCAGTGATCATTGCCACGATGGAGTTCGACGGCAATGAGGCAGTCCTGCTGATCGATGGCGTCCACCGCATGTACCGGGCGATGGTCGAGAACCGGCCGACGCTGCCCGCCTACCTCCTGACCACCACGGAAACCATGCAGGTCCGCGAGCGCTGACCCTGCTCACCCCGCTTCCGGCCCCACCTCGTCCGCGGTTGACTGGCGGCGCTGAACAACCCCTCCCGGCACCACCAACGGCCCGTCCCTATCAGGGGACGGGCCGCTTCGCGCTCCCTCGCCCGGCCCCGCGCGCCCCAGCTCCCGCAGCTGCGTTCCCCCCGGCCCCCGCGATCCGCGTCCAACGCGAGGGGCCGCCCCACGTCCGCCCCACGTCCGCCCCACGTCCGCCCCGCACCCCCGCACCCCCGGCCCCCGTGACCTGTGGGGGTCGGGGGTGCGGCGTGTGCGGTGCCGACTCCCGCTTGCGTGCCTTGCCGCACCCCGGGCCATGGTGCGGCCACCGGCCCGGGGTGCGGTGACCACCGACCCGCCTCTCCCGGAGCCCGCCCGCCACCCATGTCCACCGGCCGTAAGGAACCTGCCGTGTCTGCCACCCTGACGTACCACCATGACCGTGCCGATCTCACCTTCACCTGGAACAGCGACACCGGGATCAAGATCCGCGCCGGGAACACCGTCCCGCACTGGGGTGTCTACCCCGACCGGATCAGCGTCGGCGAGCTGCCCTTCACCCTCAGCGCATTGCGCGACGTATGCGATGCCTGGTGGGAAGGCCGGGAGATCACCACCGGCCAGAACTTCGCCGAACACCCGTGGACGACCCACAAGTTCAGCGGACGGGTACAGGTCCGCTACCGGGGCGGCCCGGTCATCGAGGCAGCCCTTACCGAGAACTGCCAGCCTGTCCCCGCCGACAGCAAGGACTGGCAGCCGATCATCGACCTCGCTGCGGACGGCCGTACCCCCGAAGCCGTCACCACCGAATATCTGAGCCGCCGCACCCAAGGCTGGTGCACCGGGGTACTGGAACACCTGGGCATTCACGCACCCCAGCAGGTACCGGACCCGGCCCGCTACGGCGACCACGCGGATGGCTCGGTCATCGCCTGGACGATCTGCCACCTGCCCACCCAGGTGAAGGCCGACAGCACGTGGGGCGCCTGGACCACCTGGTTCGCCACCACGGCACGTGAGGTGTGGGACGCACCGCAGGGCCCCGAGCAGTGGCGCAACGCCGGTATCGCCACGCGGCCGGTCACCGACTGGGCACCGTGGACGTACCAGGACACCACCGCCGACGGCACCCGCTTCAACTTCCTGTGGCTCGGCGGGAATTGCGTCTACATCACCAGTCCCGACAATCCCCGCCTCGCCACCCTGGACGACTCCACGTTCCTCCTCCACCCGCGTGAGCAGGCCACCGGCCCCCTGCTGCCCTGGCTCCAGGAGCAGGCCCGGCAATGGATCGCCACCTGCACCACCACGCAGACCGTCGCCGACATCCTCGCCTCGACCCCCGGCAACGCCCTCCGCCACGCCCCCTGGCGGATCGAACTGACGGGCCCCGGCCTCCGCATGCACGCCCCGTACCTCACCGAGGAGGAGGCATACGAAGTGGCCCGCCGCGCCCGGGACAACGCCGCCAACGACCAAGGCGTCACCTTCCGCTCCCTCTTCCACTACAACGACTCCGCCAACGGCGTAAGCAACGTCTGCGTCCAGCGATGGAACCCCGAAGAGAACCTCTGGCAGACCCACAGCCGCCCCTGGAACAAGAACACCCCGGCCCCGGACGCTCTCATCCCTTACCCCAGCGCTGCGCCCGCCAGCTGACGCCACCGCCCGCCCCGCCCCCCTCCCGGGGGCGGGGCGGGCCTCGTTGCAGGGGTAGCCCGCTGTCGGGCCACGCTCGTCCTGCACCGCTAACCCCACCCCGCTGACGATCGGAACCCCGCCATGCCCGACCCCCGTTTCCTCGCCATCATCACCGACACCAGCCAGGGCCCCGTCCTGCGGCGTATCGAGCCGTACGACTACGACCGTGCCCTCAGGATCGAGAACGCTGGCTGCACCGTGCGCGCGATGAACGAGGCCGACCTACCGCTGCTGCGTCCCCTAACCGCCTCCGCACCGCTCACCTACCGGCAGGTGCGCCGCCTCGCCGTCCTGGGCCGCACCCGCCTCGACCCGATGCCCCCACTGGTGTGCGTCGAGTGCAGTGAGGACCTGGAGGACTCCACCGTCCCCTACGGCGACTGCGTGGGCTGCGGCTGGATGGTATGCGGGAACTGCGACGCCGGAGCCATCCCCGCAACCGGGCAGTCCGTGTGCCCGGCTCCCGAATGCCGCGCCAACCCCGACGCGGCCGATGCCGAGCACACCCCCTGACAGCAGGGCCCCTGACGGCCCGCCCCCGGCACCACCACCTGGCGACCCTCGCCGCGACCTTCACCACCCTGACCCGCACGCCACCGGCCGGGTGTGGTCGAGCCCCACCGGCGAAAGCCCGGCCGGACGCGCTCTCGCACTCTTCCCGCCACCCCCGCACAGGAGTTGCCATGCCCGCGCCCGCCCACTCGATGGCTGCCGCCCCGCGCACTACGCGACTGACCACCCCGCCCCTCCCGCGCGTACGAGGCCCACCCCGCCCCCGGGGTGGGCCTGTTCGTATTCGCCCCGCCCGCCGCCGCTGCCCCGACCCAAGCGCCTCGCGCCCCCGACATCCTCAACCAGGCCTTGCGCGGCTTGACCCCGCCCCAGGCAGTGTCGGTGGGGCCGGAAGGACGCTCCCGCACCACCCCCTCACCGTGCGGTCGAGCCCCCGGCCGCCGGGCCGCCCCCACCCCCCTGGGGCGGCCCGGCCCCCTCGCATCCCCGCCCGGCCACCGCCCCCGGCGCGCCGCACCCGTCACCGCCCGCCGCCCGCAGCTCCCAGAAGGAAGGGCCCTGCCCGTGTCTGAACGCATCCTGTCCCTGCCCGACCACGCCGACCAGTTCGTGGTCACCGACCGTCCCGCCCCCACCCTCACCGACCGGTACCGGATGCTGCCCGACGGCATGACCACCCGCCACGTCACCGTGGTCCGGGCACACCAGGTACGCACCGGCGACGTCGTCGCCGCCTTCTTCACCGACGGCCCCGGCATCCGCCGCACCCAGCACGTCCCCGAGGCGTTCACCGCGCACCCCCGCGCCTTCGGCAACTGCCCGGCGCAGTGCGAGGAGTGCGAGGACGCCCACGCCGACGGCGCCACCACGGACCGGTACGTGTGCCTGGACCCCGCCGACAACTATGCGGCCTGCGTCATCGTCTTCCGCAACACCCCGATCGCGATCATCCCCGCCGACACCGCAGCCCACTTCCCGCCCCTGGACTCCGTCCCGCCGCTCCCCGACCTGTTCGCCCTCGACAACGAGCACGGCCCCTACGAAGCCCTGCCCGTCTCTCGCACCTGGGGCCCCTGGGACGCCATCAGCGTCACCCGCACCACGGCCGAGCAGATCACCACCGACCTGCCCCTGAGCCACGCCGGCCGCCACCTCACCTGCCGCTGGCTGGGCGACGCACTGCTCATCGCCTCCGACCCCCGGCTGCGCACCGAACCGGGCCGCCCCGGGCGGATCATCCAGCCGGACGCGGACGGCCGGTACCGGATCGGCGGCCTGTGGCGGTGGGAAGAGTGGCCCGCCGAAGACGACGACAGCAACGACTAACCGCCAACCCGCACCCCCCGGGCGCAGCGACCACGCAGCGCCCGGGAACCGACTCGTGTGCCGACCGCGCCCGCACCGTGCCGCCTTGCCCGCCCCACGAGCCCGAAAGTCCGCACCCCCGGCACCAGCCCCCGCCCGCGCTGACGCCGTGCCCGGGTTGGGGCTGGTGAGTTGTGTGGCTTGGTTGCCCGCCCGCCATCGTCGGCGCAGCCGCAGAGGCACACCACCGGCCCCGGCCGGACCGCCGCGGCCGCGCCCCCTTCCTTCCGGGCCGGAGCGAACGGGCGCACCGGCCCTGAAACCACCACCACATGAAATGAGGAGACGCGACATGCCCGACCCCTTCTGGACGGTGATCGCCGAACAGCACACGGAACTTCAGTCGGCCCGTACCGCCGACGACGTCATCCGCATCCTCAGCCCTGACCGCAACCCGTACGGCCCCAACTGGGACGGCGCCGTGGGTGACGGCTTCTTCGCCGGTTCCGGGGGAGACGAGACCGTCAGCGAAGCCCTGCGCACCGCGGGCTGGACAACGGTCTGGGCGGAATCCTCGCTCTACTACACGATGCGCGCCCCCGACGGATCGATGGTCACCTACATCGAGGGAGACATCATCCGGGGCGACCGCCGAGGGAACAACCCCGAGCAGGACAGCCCCAACTGACCGCCCCTGCCCCTGCTGCCGCGTACTAGGGTGCGTTTCAGAAGTGGATCTTGATGTGTCAAGATCCACTTCATGGGGCGGCACGATCTGACGAATGCGCAGTGGACGAAGCTGGAGCCCTTGCTCCCGGTCGGCAAGAAGCCTGGCCGGCCGCCGGTGCACACCAAGCGGCAGTTGATAGACGGCATACGCTGGCGCACCCGCGCCGGTGCTCCCTGGCGGGACGTGCCCGAGCGGTACGGCCCGTGGGAAACGGTCTACGGCCTGTTCCGGCGCTGGCAGCGGGATGGCACCTGGCACCGTATCTTCGAGCAACTGCAGGCTCAGGCCGACGCCGAAGGACTGATCACCTGGGACGTCTCGGTGGACTCGACCATCGCCCGCGCCCACCAGCATGCGGCTGGTGCTCGCAAAAAGGGGATCTGCAGATCGAGCCGCCGGGTGGTGTCTTCACCGAGCCCGAGGACCACGGGCTCGGACGCTCCCGGGGCGGGCTGACCACCAAGCTCCACCTGGCGGTCGAGCAGGCCCAGAAACCGATGTCGCTGGTCATCACGGCCGGACATCGCGGCGACTCCCCGCAGTTCGAGGTGGTCCTGGGGCGTATCCGGGTGCCCAGGCTCGGGCCGGGCCGCCCGCGCACCCGGCCGGACAAGGTCCGCGCCGACAAGGCGTACGGGTCCCGCGCGAACCGCGCCTACCTGCGCAAGCGCGGTATCCGATGCACCATCCCGGAGAAGCGCGACCAGATCGCCAACCGCAAGAAACGCGGCTCCCAGGGTGGCCGGCCACCCACGTTCGACAAGGCCGACTACAAGGAGCGCCACGCGGTGGAATGCGGAATCAATCGCCTCAAACGCCACCGCGCGGTCGCCACGAGATACGACAAGCTCGCCGTCCGCTACGAAGCGACCGTGCTGATCGCAGCCATCAACGAGTGGCTGTGACCAGCACTTTCAAAACGCACCCTAGTACTGCAATCACAGTTGTATGTGGTTGAGTTGGTGTGTGGCTGAGCTCGGGGTGGGGTTGGTTGAGGGGTGGGCCGGGGTGCTGGCGGGGTTGCATGCCCGGTTCGCGTCGCGTTTCGTGAGGTCGGAGCCGCGTGGGCGGGCTCTTGCGTATATGCGGGGGTTGATCGCTCCGTTGGAGCGGAAGAACGGCTGGACGCTGGCGGAGCGGGCCGGTGACCGGCTGCCGATCGGGATGCAGCGCCTGCTGGGCGAGGCGGACTGGGACGCCGATGGTGTTCGTGACGACGTGCGGGACTTCGTCGTCGAGACGATCGGCGACAAGAACGCGGTCTTGATCGGTGACGACACCGGCTTCCTGAAGAAGGGCGTGCGCTCGGCGGGTGTCCAGCGGCAATATTCCGGAACGGCCGGACGGACGGAAAATTGCCAGGTCGGCACGTTCCTCGCGTACGCGTCGGCGAAGGGCCGGGCTCTGATCGACCGGGAGCTGTACCTGCCCGTCTCCTGGACGGATGACCGCGAGCGGTGCCGGGAGGCCGGCGTCCCGGACGAGGTGTTGTTCGCGACGAAGACGGAGCATTTCAAGGCCATGCTCGTGCGTGCGGTCCAGGCGGGCGTGCCGTTCGCGTGGGTCACCGCGGACGAGGCCTACGGGCAGTCGAAATCCCTCAGGTGGTGGATGGAACAGCGGGCCATCAGCCATGTGATGTGTGTGAAGACCAGCGACACCGTCATCACCCGCGGTGCGGGGGAACGCCGTGTCGACGAGCTGGTGGCCGCTCTCGCGCCACAGTCTTGGAAGCGTCTGTCCGCTGGGAAAGGATCCCATGGTGAGCGTATGTACCAGTGGGCCCGGATCCCCATCCGGATCTGGTGGGAGAACGGCCACGGCCACTGGGTCCTGGCCCGCCGCAGCCTGAAGGACCCCACTGACCTCGCCTACTACGTCTGTTACGGGCCCGTCAGCACCCGCCTGAAAGACCTGGTCAGGGTGGCCGGCGCCCGCTGGGCCGTCGAAGAGTGCTTCCAGACTGCGAAGGGCGACTGCGGCCTGGACCACTACCAGGTCCGCCTCTACCACGCCTGGTACCGGCACATCACCCTCGCCATGGCCGCCCTCGCGGCCCTGACCGCCGTCCGCGCCCACGAACTCTCAAAAGGGGCAACCACGGTGGCCTGATACCACTGTCCGTGGCAGAGATACGCCGCCTCATAGGCCACCTCCTCCACCCCGCCCACCTCACCATCCACCACCATCTGCACTGGTCACACTGGCGAAGACTCAGCCAGACACGCGCCCGCGACAGCCACTACAAACAACGCGGACACACCCCTTAACTGTGATTGCAGTACTAGGCCCACCCCGTCGCCGGGGTGGGCCTTCGCGTTCGTCGTACCCGCAACCGTCGCGCCCCGACCCGTGCCCCGCGCTGCCGCCCGGCGCGTCGTGGCCGGTCGCGGCCGTGTTGCACGGCTTGCCCCGCCCGCCGCCACAGTGCGGTCCGCCGGCCCGGGGGAGCGGTGCCCACCCATTCCCCGCTCCCTCGGCCCGCATCAGCCCTCACCGGCCGCGCCGTGCCCGGCGCCGCCGGTGAGCCCCGCCACCATCCCGGAGTCCCGACCATGACCCTTCCTGCCGCCCTGCTCGTCACCCCGCTCCCGTTCGCGCCGACCAAGTCCACGCTCTCCGAGGGAAGTACGCCCCTTCACCTGCCCGCCGACAGGCAACAGGACTGGCTGGAGGGGCAGATCGGCGGTGGGGTCAGGGCAGTCGCCTACCACCTCCACGCGTCCGTGCACGTGAACAGCAACGCCATCGTGCTCGGCCAGCAGCCCAACCCGGTCCTGTGGACCCTGGCCTGCGCCTGGCGCGACCGCATCCTGCCCTACGCACTGCACGGGCCCGCCCTGATCACCGGACGCGCCGACCTCAGCGGCACCTACCTGCCGCTGACCGGGCAGATGGCCACCCAGACGCAGGCGGCACTGAAGGCGGCGACCGGCTGGTGGCTGGAGCACGACTACGACATCCCGCTGTGGCCGGTCAACCCCGCCTCCCGCCGCTTCGCGGAGGCAGTCGCCGTGACCCGAGCCACCCTGTAGCCCGTGGAACAGAGCAGCCCCCGGCACGCGCCTTCGCGAGCCGGGGGCTGCTTCCGTACCCGTCGCTGCCCGGCGGCCCCATGCCGCACCGCGACTCTGCCGCGCGGCCCGCGCCGCCGCACGGCCTCTGCCCGTGCCGCCGCGCCGTCCGTCGCTGCCTGCCGCGGTGCGCGGAACGCCGCCTCGCGCTCCGACCTTCCCGACCAGAAGTTGCCCCTGACCCGGCAGAAAGCGTTGCGCGGCTAACTGCCCACCCTGCCAAGGTCATTCACACCCAGCCCGGACCACAACCCCCACGGGGCAAGGCCCGGCCGCGCGGCAACAGACCCAGCACCCGAGTCCGAGGGGACACACACCATGAACAAGGCACAGCTCGTCGAGGCGATCGCCGACACGATCGGCGGCCGACAGCAGGCCGCCGACGCCGTCGACGCCGTACTCGACGCCATCGTCCGCGCGGTGGTCGCGGGAGACCGGGTCTCCGTCACCGGCTTCGGCTCCTTCGAGAAGGTCGACCGCCCGGCCCGCTACGCCCGAAACCCGCAGACCGGCGAACGGGTCCGCGTCAAGAAGACCTCCGCCCCCCGCTTCCGCGCGGGCCAGGGCTTCAAGGACCTCGTCGCCGGTACCAAGAAGCTCCCCAAAGCGGGCCAGATCTCCGTCCAGAAGGCCCCCAAGGGCAGCCTGCCCGGCGGTGCCGCCACGAAGGACAAGAAGGCCACCACCCGGAAGACCGGGAAGGCGCAGAAAGCCACGGCGGCCACCACCCCGGCCCGATCGGCCGCCGCCTAGAAACCCGGCCCGCCGTCCCCTGCCGCCCCCGTGCCGCGCCCGAATGGAGACCCCTGCTGTGTCCGCCCCGTCAGCCCACCACGTGCACCGGCGATGCCACGCCACACCGTCAGACGGCCGACCCGGGATCTGCGCCAAATCCCCCGGCCACACCACCAGAACCCCCGACCCCGACCCCGACCACTTCGACCCGGACACCGAAGAGACCTGGCGCGACCACGACCCCGGCCAGTGACCCCGACCCGTTCATTGCACCCCTAACTCCCCACCCCGGCATGGTCTCGGTGTCGGGCCGGAACCCCTGCGGACTCCGCTTTCCGCTCAAGTCCGGCCCGACACCACCATCCGACCGCCGCGCCCCGACCCGTGCCCCCGCCGCGCCGCGCCGCGCCGTGCGAGGCCAACGCCCCCGCACCCGGCGCCGGGGTCGCCCCATGCCCCCCACGTACCGGCTCCGCTCGCCTCGTCGCCTGCCCGCCGAGCGGGGGAGCCGGGGTCGTGTCGCTTACCCCGCCGTCCACCACAGTCAGAGCAGCCGGGAACGCCCCGCACGAACCCCCTTCCGTGTGCTGCGAGCGACCGGCAACTGCCGGGCCGCGTGCGACCGCGCATCCCCCCTCTGCCGCACCGCGCGGTCCGGCATCACCTGCCCCAGGCGACGCCCCAAGGCCGCCGCGCCCAGCCCACCGCCCGTGCAACCGCCCCCTGAAAGGACCGACCGTCATGGTTTCCACACCCGCCCAGCTCCGCCACACCCAGGAAGCAATCGAGCGCCTGACCGGGCACCTTGCCGACCTCGGCATACCAGCAGCAGCGATCCAGGCCCTCCTCGACAACACCGACCCCGGCCCGTGCAACGACCTCAGAGGCGGCGCCATCTGCCAACTCGATCTCGGCCACCCGCAGAAGCGCCATCTGGCCGTCTGGCCCCCCGCCCCGGGCACGAAGACCCAGACCGAATGGGCCAGCAGCTGGTCCGAACACGACATCAAGAAGCACGGGGCCTACGACAATCCCTTCACCCTGCCCGACGCCGCGACACCCGCTATGCGCGCGCACACCGAACTCGTCGACGAGCCCCGGGTGCTCATCTGCCAGCCCGTCACCGACACCCTGCTGTACGTACACATCAGGCTCGGCAGGAACGACACCGGCCTGACCTCGTGGCTGCGCCGCATCGGCCTGAAGCACGGGCAGGCCACCCGTACCGAACACGGCGACTACCTCGCCCGCGGTCACCTGAACGGGGCCCGCGTCGCACTGATCGCGCACGCCCACTCCTACCGCTGACCCCCGTACTACCCCGAGCCCGCCCGCCCCGCCCTACTCCGGCCAGGAGGGCCCGGCGTGTTGCGGACCCCCTGACTGGTCTGGCCCCCGGACGCAGCGACCACGCAGCGCCCGGGGGCCGACCCATGTGCCCCGCCGCCCGCGCGAAACCAGCACCGCCGCATCCCCGCCGGCCGGGTTGCTGCCCTAACCCGCCGGACCCCGACAGTGTCACCACCGGCCGCCGCACCGCACGCCCCAACGGGCGCCCCGCGCGGCCCCCAACTTCCCGGAAGGCAGCCCCGGCATGTTCCTGCACCTGACGACCCTCCTCGACCTCGACCAGGAGCCGATAGGCACCGTCAGCGCCCAGTTCGTCGGCGGCGCCCGCACCAACACCTGGCTCGTCGTCGCCAACACCCCCAACGAAACCGGCGACCATGTCGCCCTCCACACCTACGGCCCGTTCGCCACCGACGACGACGCCCGCGCCTGGGCCGCCGCCCACCTCACCCCGTACAGCACGTGGACCATCGCCCCCCTCGCCATCCCCTACACCAACGCCGAGGTCAACGCCGAACGCCGCAAGCCGCTGCGCCACTCCACCACCGCGCGCCGGGCCCGCGCGGACACCATCGCCGCCTACCTCACCCCGTACGACGGCCTGACCCGCCTGCCGCGCAACACCCGCCCGGACACGTCCCGCCACGGGTTCACCGCCCGCGAGAGCGAGCACCCCGGCCTCGGCCCGGTCGTCGAGCTCACCGCCCTGGGCCCCGACGACTACCGGCGCGAGGACGACCACCACCGCATGAAGGCCATCCTGCGCCGGGACTACCCCCACTTCGAGATCACCGACCAGGACACCCGCCTCCTGGTGCGCCGCCTGTCCGATGCCGAACTCCACGACCGCGCCGACCAGGCCGCCGCCCGCGTTGCCCCGCACCTCGCCGCCCTCACCACCAACACCCCGCCCGCCACCGACATCGAGAAGTGAGGAACTGCCGTGGGTCATCAGATCATCGAGCAACCGGACGGGCTCCTCGCCGTCTTCTCCAGCGTCGTCGGCTCCTTCGTCGTCACAGATGCCACCCCGGAGGAACTCATCGACTGGTACGCCGAGGAAGCCGCCCGCGAAGCACGGGAGCGTACGAAGCGGCTGCTGGATAGAGTCGCCGTAGGAGGGCAAGTCGCTTACGGGCAGCATGCGTTGACGTGGGAGGAAGCCTCCCAGCTCCACCAGGAGTGCAGCAGCGACCCAGACGAGAGCTGACACACAACGGTGCCCCGCCGGGGGTGCAGGGCGGCACCCCGGCCCACCGCGTGGCTCTGGCGCGGCCGGCCGGGTTGCGGCGGTTGGCGTCCGCCCGGCCAGCCTCACCCCCAGCGGCCCGAGCGGAGCAGTGACCAACCTGCCTGCACCGCTCGGGGCTCCGCACCCCAAGGGCGTCTCCACGCCCCCACCGAGCCTTGACGACGGGACGTTCCGTGAATTCCGCTGCCCTCCGACCGCACGCCCTACCCCCGCGCACCCTGACCCGCCTGACGCCCGCCGACTGCACGGCCACCCATTGGTCGACAGCCAAGGCGAAGGCCGACGCCGGGAACCGAGTCCTGGCCTTCATCGAGAGCGGCCTCCACCCCGACTCCTTCACCGACGACCTGTACCGCACCTGCTCACAGCACCTGTTCGCCCACATCGCGCACTTCAACCGGCACGGCTTCGCGGACGTCTGGTTCACCACCCCTGACGACAAGGCCGCCTTCATCCGGCACGCCATCAACGCCCGCAGCGGCGGCGATCCCGCCTGGACGTGGTCCGACGTCGAGCAGCACCTTCAGGACACGCTCGCCGACCACCCCCGCCTGCAGGAGCCGTCAGCCTGGACCGGCGCCACCCGCCCGCACGACTGCCCCTCATGCCACTGCACCCCCCAGCCCCCCGCCTGACCCCCCTCCGCCCACTGCACCTTCACCGGCCCCGGCCCCGCCCCTCGCGGTCCCGGGGCCGCGCCATGCCCGCACAGCTACGCCCCTCACACGGGCTGACCCCGCCCGCACCCCACCGGCCCCCGGCCCATTCAGATTGCGGCTGTTGCCCCGCTGCTGGCCAGGGTCGGCGTACAGCCCACGCCCGAGGCGGGCCCCGCCCGCCCCTCCGAGATGCGGAACATCATCATGGCCACCACCCCGTCCACCACCGATACCGGCGCCCTGTGGCAGAACCTCGCAGATGCCCTGAACGCCCTCATCGACGCCCGGCAATTCCCCGACTTCCACGACCTCTACGGGGCGCGCAACAACTGGCAGCACCAGCCCATCGCCTCCACCGCTGCTCGCAGTGACGCCCCGTGGGTGGTCTTCGACCTGTCCACCCGGCAGTTCACCGTCTCCAGCCGCGAGCGAGTCCTCAACGGCGAACACGGCCGCCGCAACCGCCGCTCCAGGAAACAGCGCCGCTGACCCGCTGCCCCCTCCCTCGGCCCCCGCCCGGCGCCCCGCGCCCCTGCCGCATCTGCCGATCTGCCGGCGGGTGCGGCAGGCGGCAGCTTGCGGGTCTTGGCCGCCGCCGGGCCACGGTACGAAGCACCGGCCCGGCCGGGGCGGCGCCCACCCCTCCCGCCGCCTCGGGCCGAGCGACGACGTACCGCACCGGCCCACCCTTTCCACGAACGAGGAGACGCATCATGCTCGACACCTTCTGGGCAGTGATCGCCGAACAGCTCCAGGAGCTGCGCACCGCTAAGACCGCGGACGACGTCCTGCGCACCCTGGCCACCGACCACGGCCCGGACCGCGGGTTCTTCGCAGGCTCCGGCGGAGACGAGACCGTCAGTGACGCCCTGCACACCGCAGGCTGGCAACTGGTCTGGGCGGAGTCCTCGCTCTACTACACGATGCGCGCCCCCGACGGATCGATGATCACCTACATCGAGGGCGACATCCTCCGAGGCGACCGCCACGGCAACAACCCCGCCCCGACCGCCGACTGACCTCCCGCCCACCACGCTTACGCGCACAAGGCCCACCCTGTCGACGGGGTGGGCCTTCGCGCTGCCCTGCCCCCGCCCCCTTCGGACGGGCCGCCGCCCCCGCACACCTCACCCGGCAGCGCAGGGCAGGAGCCGCGAGATCTTGCCCGGCTTGCTCCCTCCCGCTCCAACCTCCACGGCACCCGAACAGCACCAGCCAAGGAGACCCGCTGTGGGATACGAGCTGTACTACGAGGGCTGCCTCACCTTCGACCGGCCTGTGAGCCTGGCCCGGCCCGACGAAGACCGCCTCTCCGATCTCGCCCGCTTCTTCACCCCGGTGTTCGAGCAAGCCGAGGGCACGCCGACCGGCCGTCACGTCACCGGTTTCCAGGTGGACGAGGAGACCGCCGACTGGGCCAAGTCGTGGCCCTGGCACGAGGACTTCGCGGCCATCGAAGAGTTCGCTCGATGCCACCAGGTCACTCTCACCGCGCAGTTGCGATGGCAGGGCGACGGCTGCCCCGCCAACCCCGCCGACGACCGCGGCCATGTCGTGTTCGACCTCCACGGTGACCACCATCAGGTCCCCGACAGCAGCAACGACCAGGCCGTCGAAGCCCACCGCCGACGCTCCTGCACCTGCTACCGCGACACCGCCCCGCGTCCCGCGCCTGCCCCGTCACCCGCACCCGCACCCGCACCCGTGCCCGTGCCCGAGCATCCGGCGGTCGGCCCGCTCACGCCCATCCGCAGCGGCCAGCTGACCGACTACGCCGCCCACTGCACCGAGCACGGCCAGATTGTCTTCATCCCGGACGAGAACCTGGCCCGCTCACTGCGCGACGAGCACGTCGCCCGCCACCACAGCTGACCACCCCGCCCCGGCTTCCGGCCCCGTCCTGCACCCCCGCAGGCGGGGCTGCTTGCCGTTCGCTCCGCGTCCCGGCCCGTGCCCCGGTGCCGTCACGCTTGCCGGCCTTACCCCCGCTCCTGCGCATGGTCCCGCCGCACCCCTCCACACGACGGAAGGACCCCACGACCATGCCCACCTCCTCAGTGAGCACGGCCAGATCAGCGGTCACTGTGAGGCCGCGCGGGCAGAGACCCGCGTTTTTGGCAGCGGTGACCTGGACAAGGACGTGACCGCGTTCGCCGCCTGGGTCGTTGACCTCGCTGACCGGCACGGCAAGGCTCCCCAGTAACGTCCGCTCGCCTCTACGGCCCCGTCTGCCCCGCCTGGGCAGACGGGGCCGCCTGCCGTTCCAGGGCTGCGCACCGCACTGCACCGCCGTGTCCTGCGTGCGACACCTTCCGCCGCGTGGCCGACCAAGCGGGCGGGCCGTCTCCAGGACACGTCACCGCCTCCGGCCCGCGCGCCTGTGGTGTGTTGCTGGGCTAACGCTGTCCGGCCGCAGGGTGCTCCCCGTCAGCCAGCCACGGGCCGTCGCATCCCGACGCCCCTGCCGCACGAGGAGCCCTTTGCCATGCTGCACACCGAACCCCTTGAACCCGCCGACAAGCCCGCCCCCGCCCTGTCGGCAGCCGAGGTGACCGCGACCCTGTTCGTCGACAACTTCGAGTCCCGGTGCGGGAACTGCCAGAAGCCGACCCTCCTGCACGGCATGCACCGCCACACCGACATCTCCGGATTTCAGCCGGAGCCCGGCGGCGGCTGCGGAGCCCGCTTTGTGAACATCGCCAGCCGCTCCCGCGCCGTGTCCGACGCCCGCCTGCGCGAGCTGCGCCCCGACCTCCCGATGCTCGGCCACAACGAGGACGACGCCTGACGCCTTCCACTCCCGGGCCCGGCGGCCCGGGAGCAGCCGCATTCGCGTCGCCGTGCTCCCGCCGCCCCGGCCGTAACTCCCTTCGCGCCGACCGGCGCTATCCCTGCCACCGAAGGAACCTGCCCCCGTGGCCGATCACGACGACGACATCGAGCTGGACGCTTCCGACCGCGCCGCAGAACGACGCCTCGCTGAACGGGCTGGACTCATCCCAACCCGTCGGCACAAGACGCGACCGACCGTCCGCGAAGCTGCCGAGGCCCACCCCTGTCCCGGCGAGCAGAATCCCAAGACCCTGTAGCCCCCGCCCCCTGGCACGCGCCCACCGCGCGCCAGGGGGGTTCGCGCCCGCCCGCCCGCTGACGGGCGCCGGGAAGCCGCCTCCTGCGGGGGTTGCGCTGCTTGCCCGCCGCCCGGTCATGGTCGGCACACCGGCCCGGGGGAGCCCTCTCGGGCCGTCCCTCGCCCCGCTCACCCCGTGGAGAATCATGCACTTTCCTGACGCACGTGCCCCCTACACGCCCTTCCTCGGACTACCGGTCGAGGGCATTGCCGAGTACGGCACCCGGCAACGCTCCGTCGAGGAGCTGCGCCCACTGTTCGAGGGGGTGCTGAACGATCCAACCGTCGTCGAGTTCGGGTGGCAGCAGTACACGCCGTACGACCCGGGTTCCTTCGGCGTCCGCTACATCTGGGTGCGCCCCGTCGAGGAGCCACCCGCCGCGACGGAGCGCGATCTGTGGCTGATGGATGGCTGTCCGAGTCTGGGCGACACCTACGGCCCGAATCGTGAGCACTATCGGGGCCCGGACCGCGACCGCTTCGAGCGCGTCATGGCGCTCCATCATGCCTTGGAGGAAGGCGGTTTCGACGACGTGCTGCGGCAGGCTTTCGGTGACCCGACCGCCGTGACGGTGCGCCGCGACGGTATCCGTGTGGCCCCCTGCAACCACGATTGACCCCGTTCTTAGGCCCCGGCTCCCGGTGCCCCTCCGTGTGGGCGCCGGGCCCTGCCCCGCCCCCCGCCCTGCCGGCCCCGCGCCGCCCCGTGCGCCCCCCGGCCGGTCGTGGTTGTGGTGGTTGGTTCGCTCCCGGTCATGGTCAGCGCACCGGCCCCGGGGGGTGCGCTGACCCCGCCCCGCCCCCTCGGGCCTCCCGCCCCCTCGGGCTTCGCGCCCCTCGGGCTTCGCGCCTGGCATACCCCGGCATGCCGTGACCGACAGGAGAGTGAACTGACCATGAATACAACCGAGTTCCGCATGGTGGCTGAAGAAGGCAGCATCGAAACGTACGCCACGTACGAAAGCGCCTACGCCACCATGACCCAGGCCGCAGTACGGGACATCGCCGAGCACGGCGAGGAGAACGCCCGCGACTCCGGGGCCCTGCACCCCTACGGCTACTCCATCGAGATCCTCCGCGACGGCGAAGACATCACCCACGCATGGGAAAGCAACTCCCCGGACAAGCCCCTCGCTCTCGCCTGACGGACACGCCCCCGACGGCCCGCCCCTCCCCGGAACCCCCGGAGAGGGGCGGGCCGTCCCGCGTCCCCGCTCCCACTGCCTGCCGCGTCACCGGGAAGCCACCGGCACGCCACCCCCGCCCCACCCTCATCGGAGCGGTCACGCTCTCCGGTCGCCCCTTGCCGGCCTAACCCCCCCGAGCCCCCGAGCCCCCGACCATGTGGCCCGCCGCGCCCCGCGCCCGGCACCACTCGACACCCGACGGCGAACCCACCACCCACGTATGGGCTGTTCGTCGCCTACAGGAAGGACCCGCAGTCTCATGCCCTTGCCGTCCTGGCTCCAGTCCCACTTGCCAGCCGCCATGCCCTCGCCGTACACCTTCGAGTCGTTCGCTGACGAGGTCGCCCGACTGATGGGCCTGCCCCCGGCACTGCGCACAGGGAGTTCGAGCTCAGCTCCGAGACTGATCATGTCTGGATGCTGTGGAAGTCCGACATGGGCGGGGCGATCCTCGTGCTGGACCGGCCGCAGAAGGAGCGGCGCGAGGCCCTGGTCATCAAGATGACGTGGTGCCTCTCGCCGGACCCGGCAGACATCGCCGCGATGGTGCGGGTGTACCAGCGGCGCGGCCGTGTCCGCTCGCTCCGGTCCCTACTGGGCCGCGTACTGCGCCGCGACTGACCTCGCCGAGGCACCCCCCAGCCGCCGGCCGCCGGGCATCCCAGCCGCCCCGCCCGCGTACGCCCCCGCGCCTCGCCGCCTCACGCGGCCGTGCGCCGCACCGCCCCCGAAGCGTGACGCCGCGCCCTGCGCCGGCGGGAGCACCAACGGCCCGCCTCCCTCCCCGGAACCCCCGGGAGGGGCGGGCCGTCCCACGTCCCCCCGCTCCCACAGCACTGCCGCGTCACCGGGAAGCCACCGGCCCCACCCCCCGCGCCGCCCACGCCGAAACCCCCGCCGACAACTGACTGACAGACCCCAACCCCCAACCCTGGCCCCGGCGCCCGCGCCCCACCGCGCGGGCGCCGGGGCCGCCCCGTTCACCGGCCGCGCCCCGCCGGGCAGGGAGAGCCCCGGGCACCGTTGCCGTCCTTGCCCCGCACCCGGCCATGGTCACCACATCGGCCCCGGGGCGGTGACCACCCCCGCCCCTTCGGGCCGACCCACCGCATCCGTCCACCTGTGGAGCCTCCCCGTGACCGTGACCAAGCTCGATGCCCTGCGCGCGACCGCCCTTAAGAGCCTCACCACCGCCGGGTTCACCGACGCCACCGCCACCCGGCACAACACCACCACCGTCATCGCGACCGTCCCCGTCGCCCGCGCCGCGTGGGCCGACTTCGCACTCGCCTCCCACACGGTGCTGCGCCTGGCCGACTGGGCAGGCCGCGCCCGCTACGCGCTCTTCCCCGCCCGCGACAGCAGCGCCCCGTACACCCACACCGTGTACTTCCGTGCCACCGGCCCCGGCCTCGCCCAGCAGGACGTCGGAAAGGTGCTCTGCCACACCGTCCAGATCGTCCCCGGCTTCAACACCGAGGCGGACATCCCCAAGGCGCTCGCCACCGCCCTGTTCACCGACCCCACCCGCACGGGCGACATCACCATCAGCCGCCTCGCCTGACCCCCAGCAACCCCCGCCGCGCCCGGCCCCGTGCTCCGGAACACCACCGTTCCCGGACGCGGGCCGGTGGCGCGCCGCCATCCTCCGCCCCCGGCTGCGCCACCTCCCAGGGACTGGCCGGCACGGGGCCGAAGGGTTGCGCGGGTTGGCCCTTCCGTAAAGAGCCTCACATCCCACCACCGGCACGCCGCGCCACCCGCGATGCCGCCCCGAGCCAAGGACCATGTGATGACCGAGACCACCAGCACCCCCACCTACACCGCCGACGCAGTCGCCGCCGGAACGAGCCTCTACCCGCACCCGAAGCCACTCCTGGACACGGGCGCTCTTGCCGAGGCGATCCGGGTGCAGCTTCGCACCTGGGTCCCCGGCGCGTACGGGATCACCATCCCCACCCCCGAGACATTCGCCGCAGCGCCCACCGAGCGCACCGCGGGACTTCTCGGCGAGATCACCGGGCACATCCGATTTCGGGGTGCGGAGCAGGATGACGCATCGCCGTGGGCGCTCGCTCACCTGTTCAAGGCCCACCGCGACAGCCTGCACGCCGACCATGGCCGTGGTGACGCCCACCTCTTGGGTGCGCTGTACTCCCTCATCGTCGCCCGCGCCCACGTGCGGGACGGGTCCGACGGCCGGTTCGACCTAGACCCGTTCGGCGCTGACCGCTCCGCCATCGACGAGAGATCGCTGATCGAGACGATCCGTGTCCAGCTCGCCACATGGGTGTCCGACACCTTCGGGACGATCGTCCCGATCCCGAACCGGTGGGAGATGCGCACTGCTGCCGACCTGTCCGACCTCATCGGCGCCGTGATGGGCGCGGCGGAAACGAAGTACGGCGACATGGACGACGACGACAGCATTCAGGGCATGGCGCACCTGGCCAATGTCCGCGTCCACGGCCTCAAGGCCGGATACGGGCACGGTGACGCGCACCTCTTCGCCGCCCTCAACTCGCTGATCCTGGCCGCCGCCGCCCTCACCTGACAGACACCCCGCCGACACGGCGTCCGACGAGGATCGTCCAACCCGAAAGGAATCCCGTCCCGCCTCGGGCCCCGGAGTCGCGTCCCGCGATGCCGGGGCCGTCGCACGCCCGCCGCCGCGCCCGAGGTGCGCCGCACGCCCACCGCGCCGACTGCCGACGAAGCTGGCGGGGCTAACTGCTCGGCTCCACAAGGTCTTCGCACCGGGTCACCGACCTGGCTACGACCGAACGGAGCCACACCATGCCCACCCCCCTCGCATCCGTGTGCCGCAACCCACACTGCGGTGGCCGACTCATGCCGCGCTCTGAAGACACTCCTGACACCTACTGCATCGCCTGTGCGGACCTCGCCGACGATCACGATCAGGGCGAGCACGACCACGACAGCCATGAGTTCTGCCCTGCCTGCCTGCCAGCTCTGACCGGCGCCACCCGCGCCCTGCTCACCGACCCCGCCCGTACGGGCGACATCACCGTCACCCGCCTCGCCTGACAGCACCCCCCGCCCCGGCCCCGGCCCGCGTACCACCGCGCGCGGGCCGGGGCCGCCGCGTGGCCGCGGCCGGCCGGGGCGGCCGCCCCTTGACCGGCTTGCCGACCGCCACCGCACAGTGCGCTCACCCGGCACGAGCCACACCGGCTCGCACCCGCCGACCACACCGCCTCACCAAGGGAGTTACTCGTCATGCCGTGGAACAACGTGGTTGATGTCCTGCTGTTCGCGGCCCTCGCTCTGGGCGCGCTGTGCTGGGCGCTCGACCTGGGGACCCACAGGAGCCGTCTGGTGTTCCTG